>NZ_JBWKXO010000016.1:0-147054 GCF_059423025.1 Pseudomonas sp. GW704-F2
CAGTGCCCAATCCGCTAGCTGACACACCGCAATCGGGGGCAAGCCCCCTCCCACATTTGGATCTGCGGGGCTGTGGGAAAATGCTTCAGCGGTAGATATCTTCCCGCGTCCACGGCAGTTCATGGCTGCCATCGGCGTGGGGTTTTACCGCCAGGATCTGGTGCAGGTTGATCCAACCCCGCGCAAACGCGTAGGCGCAACCGGCCAGGTACAACCGCCAGATGCGCAACGCCTGCGCTGGAACCATCTTCGCCGCCGCTTCCAGGTTGTCTTCCAGGCGTTCGCTCCAGTGGTCCAGGGTGCGTGCGTAGTGCAGGCGCAGGCTTTCCACGTCGACCACTTCGAGCCCGGCTTCGCTGAGTTCGGCGGTCATCATCGCCAGGTGCGGCAGTTCGCCGTTGGGGAAAACGTAGCGCTCGATGAAATCCCCGGCGCCGCGGCCCACGGGGCGTCCGTCGGTGTGCTTGGCGGTGATGCCATGGTTCATCACCAGCCCGCCTTCGCGCACCGCGCCAAACAGGGTTTTGCAGTATTGCGCCAGGTTGGCGTGGCCGACGTGTTCGAACATACCCACGCTCACCACTTTGTCGAAACGACCGTCCTGGGGCAGATCACGGTAATCGAGCAGTTGCAGGTCCACCTGATCGTCCAGGCCCTCGGCTTTCACGCGTGCCTTGGCCAGGGCCAGTTGCTCCTTGCTCAGGGTGATGCCGAACACCTTTACCCCGAACTCCCGCGCCGCATACCGCGCCAGCCCGCCCCAACCACAGCCGACATCAAGCAAATACTCCCCCGGCTGCAAGCGCAACTTGCGGCACAGGTGGCGGAATTTGTCTTGTTGGGCCTGATCGATGGATTCGCTGCCGGTTTCGAAATAACCGCAGGAATACGCCATGTCCTGGTCGAGCCACAGCTGGTAGAACTCGTTGGACAGGTCGTAATGGTAGGAAATCGCCGCTGCGTCAGTGGCCTTGTCGTGGAACGAGCGCACCGGACGATTGCCCCCATCGTCATCGACCAGGGCGTGACTCAACTCGTCACACACCCGGATCACCTCGGAGATGGAGCCTTCCAGCTCCAGTTTGCCCTCGACGAAGGCTTCGCCCAATGAATCGAGCGTGGGATGGGAAAGCTTGGACACAATCGTGGGGTCCTTCACCACGATGGTCACACTGGGCTCAGGGCCCAAGTTGAATTCATGGCCGTCCCAGAGTCGAAGACGCAGCGGTAGCTGAAGATTCTGTAAGGCCGGTGGAAGTTGCGCGAGCATGAGTAGTCCCCCCTTGTTTCAGACGTCTGGAAAGAGGGTAGACCATCCGACGACCGGGTAGGAAGCTATCGATCTGATAACCTGCGCTTATGGAATCCGGCGTTCGAGCAAACCGTCCTGAACCCACTGTTTCAGCCATGAGACTGCTTGCAGGGGCGCACCCTCTCCATGACTGACCGCCAACCGTTCGCACAGTTCTGAAAAACACCAGCCGGTGCTCACCATGCCCGCCAGGGCGCAGGTTTGCGCGGGTTCCAGGCTGCGGTAGCGGCATATCTGCTGATCGCGCCACACCAGGCAGACCTGCGGCGCGTCCAGAGGCTGGCCGGCGTGCAAGGCCGATTTAGCCTTGGCGGCACGCCAGGTTTCGACGGTATTGAAGCGGCAGAATATCTGCTGAACGGTCGGCGCCAGGGTGACCTGCAAGCCCGGCCAGTCGGGCGGCGGCAGTCGCGCCATGTCGTCCAGGGTCAGCGGCGTGCCCGGCGGCGCATCGAACGCCAGGGTAAACGCCCACTCCAGCCGTGCCAGCTCGGCCAACGGCGCGCTTTGTTCAGCCACCAGGTGCTCCTGGATAAACCCCGCAAACCGCTCGCCCAGCCAGCGCAGGCTGTAATGGGCGGACGGATAGCGACGCACGTAGGCCTCGGTCAGCGAGGCGAATTCGTCATCGCCCAGCCAATACCAGAGGGCGCCGAAGTCCTGCCGTAATACGTCCTGCAAGCGCGACAGGTAGGCGTTGTGATAAATCGCCAGGCCGGTTTCCACATCCAGCGTAGGACCACCCAGCAAGGTGGCGGCAAAGCCAGTACCGGCCACGGGCGTTTCGGCTAATAAATGCTCTTCGAAGGCCCGTTGCCAATCTGTCAGGCGCATAGCGTTCTCCTGAGCAAGGCACTCGCCCCCAGCGACCGGGCCTTGTCCAACTCGCTGAGCAAGTCTTCGAACGGCGGGAAATGGTCGTCGCGCTCGAGCAACGTCGAGACCGGGCCCAGGTGCTCCAGGGTCTGTTGATACAGCGCCCATACCGGATCACACACCGGGTGGTCATGGGTATCGACCACGTAATCGCCGTAGTCCATATGCCCCGCCAGATGCAGCTGTCGGATGCTCTGCGGCGGCAGGTTGTGAATGAACGTCCAGGCATCGAAGCCATGATTGCGCGAGCTGACGTACACATTGTTGACGTCCAGCAGCAACTGGCACCCGGTCAAGTGGGTCAGCGCGTTGAGGAATTCCCACTCGGTGAATTCATCCGCCTTGGCGCGCACATAGCTGGAGACGTTTTCCAGCACCAGCGGGCGCTGCAACACATCCTGTACCTGAAGCACGCGACTGGCCACGTGATACAAACTTTCTTCGGTGTACGGCAGGGGCAGCAAGTCATGCAATTGGTGCGCGCTGCCGCGGCTCCAGCACAGGTGATCGGAGATCCACGCCGGCTGGATGCGCGCGGCGAGTTGCTGGAGCTGCTTGAGGTAATCGGTATCGAGCGGATGGGGCCCGCCGATGGACAGGGACACGCCGTGCATCACCAACGGGTAGCGCTCGGCGATTGCGTCCAGGTAGTACAAGGCTTTACCGCCCTGCACCAGGTAATTCTCGGAGATCACTTCGAACCAATCCACGGCCGGCGATTGTTCAAGGATCTGCTGGTAGTACTCACTGCGTAGACCCAGGCCGTAACCCAGGCTCGGAAGGGATGTAGACATCAGGCACTCCTGGGCAAAAGTGTCCGCAGCGGTGACGGCGACCGCTGCGGGGTACGCGGGGCCGATTACGCGCCGACTTTGCCACCGGCCGCGTCGCACGCGGCCTTGGTCATGGCCTTGAAGCCATGATCCTTGCAGACCGCCTGGCCCTTGCAGGCGTTTTCAGCGGTCTTGCAGTCATTCATGCCTTTGCAGGAGGTTACGCCGTAGCAATGAACCGGAGCGTCGGCGGCCTGGACCTGGGTGGTGACACCGGCAAACAAGGCGGCGGCAGCGAAAGCCAGGGCAGCACCGGAAACGACGTTTTTGATGGTCATGGGGTCATCCTCATAAATCGTGGTTAGGTCGGCTGAGCGGAATGCTCAGTCGCGACATAGCACTAGAGTGAGGTGCCCCCTTGCCGTTACAGCACCTTCGAAAAAAACCTGGGATTTATTCCTCCAGCTTCGACAGCGGCTCCTGAAACCGCAGCAACCGCCCGGCATTGCCCAGCACCAGCAAGGTGCTGAGGTTGTGCAACACCGCCGCGATCATTGCGCCCGCGGCGCCCAACCAGCCAAACGCAGCGAACACCACGATCGCCAGCGTCCAGCCCAGGCCGATGATCACATTGACCTGCAACGTCTGCCGGCACCGTCGGCTCAAGCGCACACAGGTGCCCAGGCGGCGCAAGTCGCTGCCAATCAACACCACATCCGCCGAGGCCAGCGCAATGTCCGCACCGCCCGCACCCATGGCCACGCCGACCACGCCGGCCTTGAGCGCCAGGGAGTCGTTGATGCCGTCACCCACCACCATCGGCCGGAAACCGCTGCTGATTTCGCCCAACACGCGGTTGAGCTTGTCTTCCGGCAATGCCTGGGCTTCGACATCGCTGATGCCCACGTCGAGGGCCAGGCTGTCGGCCACGCTTTGGCGGTCGCCGGTCAGCAGCAGTTGCCGCCCCAGGCCCAGGTCGCGCAGCTCTTGCAGGGCCTGGCGGGCTTCCGGTTTGACGCTGTCGGCCAGCAACAGCCAGGCGAGGAACGCACCGTTCAACGCCAGCCCGGCAATCGGGCCATCATGGTCGGGGACGCGGGTAGTGACGATGCCCAACTGCTCGAACAACTCCGGCCGGCCCAAGGCCGCTTCGCCCTGCGCGGTCTGGGCCACCACGCCGAGGCCTTGGCGTTCGCGGATGTCGGTGAGCACCAACAGCTGTTCCTGGCTCGCCAACCCGGCCAACGCGCGGCTGACCGGGTGGCTGCTGGCCGAACCGAGGCTGGCCGCCAGGTTCAACAACCCTTGGCGGTCCGGCGCGGTGGTTTGGATGGACTGCAGGCGCAGAGTGCCAAAGGTCAGGGTGCCGGTCTTGTCGACCACCAGCGAGGTCAGGTCCGCCAACTCTTCGAGGAACGCCGAGCTGCGGATCAGAATCCCATGCCGCGCCGCCACGGCAATCCCGGCAATCGCCGTGGCCGGGGCCGACAGCACCAGGGCGCACGGGCACGCCGCGACCAGCACCGCGAGCATCGCCTGGGCGTCATTGGTGACAAACCAGGTCACCGCCGCCAGCAACAGCACCAACACCATATAGCTGCCGGCGTAACGCTCCAGCAGCCGCGTGATCGGCGGCTTGGAGCGCTCGGCGTTCTGCATCAGGGCGATGACCTTGCCCAGGGTCGACTCGTTGCCGGTACGCGTCACTTCCAGGCGCAACAACCCGTCGAGGTTGATCGCACCGCCGAACACTTGCACGCCGACACTGGCTTCCAGCGGCACCGACTCGCCGGTGATCGGCGCCGTGTCGAGGCTGGCCTGGCCGGACAGCACCACACCATCGGCAGGCACGCGGTCGCCGGCGCGCACTTCGACGATGTCGCCGCTGTTCAGCGTGCCGTTGTCGACTTCGCGGATGCTGCCGTCCGCCTGCACCAGGCGTGCGTGGCTGCGGGTCAGTTTGCCGAGGGCGTGGATCGCTTCCTGGGAGCCGATCACGCTGCGCTCTTCGAGCACATGGCCGAAGATCATGATGATCGGCAGCAACGCGGCGGTCAGCAGATCGCCCGTGGCCCACGCGCCGAGCATCGCCAGGGCGATGAGTTGGTCGGTGATGCCATGCAGGCTGGGAAAACGCAGGCTGTACCAGGCCGAGCGCATCACCGGCACAGCCACCAGCAGCGAGGCCACGCCGAGCAGCAACTGGCTGACGCCGCTCTGGTCCGGCGCCAGCCAGCGCCACACCAGGCCCAGCACGAGCAAGCCGAGGGCGAGCATGGCCAGGGTCAATTGCCGGGCGGCGCTGCGCTGCTCGGCGGATGTCAGCATGGGTGCGCTCATTGTTCGGCTCCCTGAATGATCAAGCGGGAGTCGTCTTTGGGATCGACCGTGGTCACGGAACCGGCCTGGCCGAGAATCTTCGGCAAGCGCTCGCGGTACAGGCGCAACAGCAAGCCGGGGTCTTTGACCTGGGCCAGGCTGGCGACGGTGGCGGTTTGCGCCTGCGCGTTGGCCAGGCGTTCGCTGGCCTGGGCGTGGGCGACTTGCACCAGGCGGTCAGCCTGCTGGTTGGCGGTCTGGGTGAGCTTTTCCGCGTCGGTGCGCGCATTCGCCACCGCTTTGTCGGCTTGCTGGCTGGCAGTGAGCACCGCATTGAAGGCGTTCACCGCTGGGCTCGGCAGGCTCGATTGCACATCGACGCGGGTGACTTCGATGCCCACCCCCAAGCCGCTGGCGGTCAACTCCGCCAGGCGCTTGTTGATGCCTTGCACCAGGTCGCCGCGCAGCCGTTCACGGCGCTCGGCGGCGCCGTTGTCGCTGCTGATCAATTCGGGGCGCGCCACCAGGATGGTGTCCAGATCCCGCGCCGCCGTCAGGGCTACGGCGCTGCGCGTCACCAGGCGATCCAGCGCCGGCAGCACGTGCTCGCCCTGCAGCACAAACGCATAAGGTTCGGTGACTTTGTAGAACACCCGCACATCCAGCTGCACCACGCCGGCATCGCCGGTCAGCAGGTAGCCGGACCCGGCCAGGGCATCGCTCAACGGCGTGGCGAAGCTGGCCACGCGATCGGCCTGCACCGCGGCATCGGAACGCAGCAGGTTGCCGACCCGCCGCTCGATCACCCGGTCTGCCGCCGGCAACAGCACGACTTGCTCGAACGGCTGCGGCCACGCCAGCAACAGCCCAGCATTCTGAACCCGATCGAGTGCGCCGAAGTGCAGCACCACGGCGCGATTCTGCGGGTCGATCTGCCGCACATTGGAAAACGCCCAGGCCAGGGCGGCCAACACCGTCACCGCGTACAGCGCCATGAACGTCAGGCGCCCGGCCTGAATCCATGGGCTGTCCGGGCTGTCACGCTCGATCATGGCTGGACGTCCTTCGGCCCGTCCACCAACGCGCGGAACGGCGCGGCGTCGGTGCGCAGGATGATCTTGGTGCCCGGGGTGACCACGGTGCCCAGGGTATCCAGGGAACGCAGCAGGTTGTACAACTGGGGATTGCCGGCGTAGGCGCGACCATAGATCTGCGCCGCTTCGACCCGCGATTGCGCTTCGATGTCGGCGGCTTTCACCGTGGCATCGGCCTGCACGATGCGCGCATCGCGCTCGGCGGCGGAACGGATCTGCGCCGCCTCACGCTTGCCCACGGCGGTGCGTTCGGTAGCGATGGTTTCGCGCTCGGCGCGCATGCGGTCGACGGTGGCGGTGAGCGTCACCGACGGCAAGGTCAGCCGCTCGATGCCCACCTGCGCCACACGCACGCCATAGGTGGTGAGCAATTGTTGATCGATCTGCTGGCGCAACTGCGCTTCGAAATCGCTGATGCGTACCTGGCTGGCGTCGGTATTGATCAGGCTGGACAGGTCGAAGCTGGCCGCCGTGGTTTCCAGCGCCGAACCGACAAACGTCCGAATCTGCCGCGCCGCTTCATCCGGCTGGTTCTGCACCGCGCGCATGAAGCGCTGCACATTGTCGGCATCGCCCTGTACCTGCCACGCCACATAAGCCTGCACGATGATGCGCAGGCCATCGCGGGTACCGACATCCTGCAAACCGCTGGAGGTGGTGCGCAGGCGCAGGTCCACCGGAATCGCCGCTTCGAACGGCGCCGGCCAACGCCAGCCCAGGCCCGGTTCCAGCAGCACCCGCGACGGGTTGCCGAAACGGGTAATCACCGTGGCTTCACCGGAGCGCACCTGCACCAGGCTGGCGGCCGCTACTGCAAACAACACCAGCAACACAGCCCAGGCCATGCGCCGCCAAGGGAACGGGCCGGCGGGTTGTTCGTCACCATGGTGGTGATGATGGTGGCCGTGGTGGTGGTGACCATGATCGTGAGAATGAGCGCTCAACAGACAGACTCCTTATTGAACGGCTTTACGCGGCACCGAGGGATCGGCCGGCAAGGTAAAAGAACGCAGATCGATCGTCGGCGCACTGTCGGCGCCCAGGCGATGATCCAGAATCAACAGCTTGGCGTGAGCCAGGCCCTGGGTCAGCTGGCCGAGGTATTGCTCCAGCACGAAGGCTTTGCCCGCGCTGGCGTAGGCTTTTTGTTCGGCGGCAAAACGCAGGTCCGCCGCCCGGGCCCCGGCATTGACCTCGTGCGCGGTGGCCTGGGCCTGGTCGCGGACGGTGCTGGCTTGCAGCAGGGCCTGGTTGGTTTGTTCGCTGGCGGCGCCGCGTTCGCGGGAGATCAGCGCCTGAGCGCCGATCTGCGCCGCTTGCACGCCGTGGTAGGCGTTGGCGGCACCGGACGGCGGGTGGATGGCTTCGACCACCGTGGCGAGAATCTCCACGCCGCTGTCGAGTGTATGCAGGTCCGCTTGCACGGCGCGGCCGATCTCGTCGGCCAGGCCGGTGCGTTGTTCGCCGAGCAATTCGTCGAGGGTACGCGAGGCAAAGTCATGCACGAGGATGCGGCTGGCAGTGCTGCGGATCAGGGTCGGCACATCCGCGCTGTTATAGGTGGCGGCCAGTGCGGCCTGGTCGGTCAGGCCGATACGGTAGACGAAGCGCACATCCATATTGACGATCTGGAAGCTCTGCTTGTCGCCACGGCTGCTGGCGATCACCTGGGACTTGTCATTCACATGGCTGGCGTCCCACAACCGGTTGGCGATCAGCGGTGCCGGGCCTTCGGCCGCCGCGAGTTCCGGGCTGGCGGCTTCGCTGACGCTGGTCGCCAGCTCATGCACCACGCCGTTTTCCACGTTCAGCACGCGGCCCAGCGGCCACGGCAACCCGGCATGCAAGCCAGGGCCGAAGACTTGCACCGGTTTGCCAAAGCGCTCATAAATCCCACGGCCTTGCAGGGGCACTTCATGCACCCCCGTCAGCGCCCAGCCGACGGCCAGTACCACCAGCAGCACCGGCAGGAATGCCCGACGCATGTAGGTAAACGCCCAGATCTGGCGCAGATCGATGCCGAAGCGGTTGTGCAATTCGTGCTGCAAGGCCTGCAGCGGTTGCGGCGGCCAGCGCAGCAGCCCGGCGACAAAACTCTGCGCCATCAGGCGTGGTTCGAGGCGCGGTTGGCGCGGGCTGAACAGTGACAGCGCGGCCCGTAACAGAAACTCCAGCGCGACCAGCGCCGGCAACAGCCCGACCAGTGTCGCCAGGCGCAGCGGCCACACCGACCCGGCACTGGCAAACAGCAGGCAAATCGCGCTGATCACCAGGCACGCAATCGCCACCCGGCTCAGTTGCGCCAACTGCGCGGCTTCCGGCCATTGCGCGGCGGTTTCCTGGGCCAGGCGCCGCTCGAACACCAGCAGGCCAAAGGCCAATGCCAAGGCCAGTGCAGCGCCGATACTTGCGCCTTGGCCGACCGCTGCCGCGGGCAAGCCCAGGTTCCAGAACTCGACAATGCTGACCAGCGCGAACAACGACCAACCGCCGAGCCACAACACCGGTGCGCCGATCTGCGCCAGCAACCCTCTGCCGAAACGCCCTACCAGGCGCGCCTGCCAGCCAGCGGGTTCACTCTCTGCTTCGAGTAACTCAGGTGCCGACGCTTCCAGCGCCTGGGCACGCCAATCGGCCACCCACCACGCCGACTGCAACCCGGCCACCAGCACCAGCAACGCAGACGCGCAATTGATCAACACCACCGGCCAGATCGACAACGGGGCGAACAGCGCGACGAACAACGCCAGCACCCAGCCGCTGATAGCCACCGCAGTCAGGCTGATACCGGCCTGCCTCAATCGACGGGCATGGAACAGCCCTTGCTGAAAACGCGGCAGTCCTTCAACCGAAGCGCCGTCAGCTTCTAGATCCACTTGCATCCACTCATGCCCGTTCACACATAATTCGTTACGATATAACACATGGCGTGAAATTTTTGTTCGTTAAACACCGTATTCACCTGCAACACAGACCCACTGTGGGAGGGGGCTTGCTCCGATGGCGGTGGGTCAGGTGATACATGGGTTGGCGGGGCCGCCACCATCGCGGGCAAGCCCCCTCCCACATTCGTTCTGCATCGCGCTCCGGAACGTGACTACCCCCCCATAAACACGTGCCATCACTGGTGCAGGCCACGATTAGTCGGCACACTTCAGGCCAGTTTTTCGCGGGCTTACGGACAAGGAAACGTCACTCCCATGATTTCGATCTATCAGCTCAAACCGCGTTTTCAAAACCTGCTGCGCCCCCTCGTGCAGCGCCTCTACGACAACGGCACCACCGCCAACCAGATCACTGTGCTGGCCGGGGTCATCTCCCTGCTGGTCGGCCTGCTGATCGCCGGCTTCGCCCAACACCTCTGGCTGTTCGCGCTGATCCCGCTGTGGATGATCCTGCGCATGGCCCTCAATGCCATCGACGGCATGCTCGCCCGCGAATTCGGCCAGCAGTCGCGCCTGGGCGCCTACCTCAATGAACTGTGCGACGTGATCGCCGACAGCGCGCTGATCCTGCCCTTTGCGTTGATCCCCGGCGTCAGCCTGGCGCCGGTGCTGCTGGTGACCTTGCTGGCAGTGTTCAGCGAATACGCCGGGGTGCTCGGGCCGATGGTGGGCGCGTCGCGGCGCTACGACGGGCCGATGGGCAAGAGTGATCGGGCCTTCGTCCTCGGCGTGCTGGCCAGCGGCGTGGCGCTGGGCTGGCTCGGTGCCGGCTGGGTCGACACGGTGATGTGGCTGGTCGCCGCCCTGCTCGCCTACACCGTGGTCAACCGAGTGCGCCAGGGCCTCAAAGAAGAACAACACATTTCCCCTTCTGCATAAGGATTTTGCGATGCGCGAACAGCGAGAACACACCTTCAGTACCCATGATGGCGTCGAGCTTTTCTACCGGCACTGGCCCGCCACCGCCCCGGCAGGCGGCGAGCCGCGCAAGGCGATCCTGCTGTTCCATCGCGGCCATGAGCATTCGGGGCGCATTGCCCATCTGGTCGATGAACTGAACCTGCCCCATTTCGACTTCTTCGCCTGGGACGCCCGTGGCCACGGCCAATCCCCCGGCGAGCGCGGCGACAGCCCCAGCTTCGCCACCAGCGCCCGCGACGTGCAGACGTTCTGCGAGCATATCGGCGCCACTTACGGCGTCGAGGCGGAAAATCTTGCAGTCATCGCCCAAAGCGTCGGCGCGGTGATCGCAGCCACCTGGGTCCACGACTACGCACCGAAAATCCGCGCCCTGGTGCTCGCCTCCCCGGCGTTCAAAGTCAAACTCTACGTGCCCTTCGCCCGGCTGGGCCTGGCGCTGATGCGCAGGTTTCGCGGCAACTTTTTCGTCAACAGTTACGTCAAGGCCAAGTTCCTCAGCCACGACCCGGAGCGCGTCGCGTCCTACGACAGCGACCCGCTGATCACCAAGGCGATTTCGGTGAATGTGCTGCTCGGGCTGTATGAAGCGGCCGACCGGGTTGTCGCCGATGCCCAGGCGATCCAGGTGCCGACCCAACTGCTGATCTCCGGCTCCGACTTCGTGGTCCACCGCAAACCCCAACAACAGTTCTTCGACCGCCTTGGCAGCCTGAAAAAAGAGCTGCATATCCTCCCCGGCTTCTTCCACGACACCCTCGGCGAGCGCGACCGTGCGGTGGCCGTGAGCAGCGCCCGGCGTTTTATTCTGCAGAACTTCACGCACCCGCTGGACCGCGCCTCGCTGCTCGATGCCGACAAACTGGGCGCCACCTGTGCCGAATCCGAAGCCCTCGCCGCGCCGCTGCCGCGCAATTCCCTGCGCGACCTGTACTGGCGCCTGACCCGCGCCAGCATGGGCCTGGGCAAGAACCTGTCGGACGGCGTCAAGCTGGGCTTCGACACCGGTTTCGACTCCGGTAGCACCTTGGACTACGTGTACCGCAACACGCCCACCGGCAAAGGCGCGCTGGGGCGGATGATCGACACCCATTACCTCAACTCCATCGGCTGGCGCGGCATTCGCCAGCGCAAGCTGAACGTCGAAGAGCTGCTGCGCCTGGCCATGGCCACGCTGCGCACCGATGATCGCGAAGTGCGTATCGTCGATATCGCCGCCGGCCACGGTCGCTACATTCTCGAAGCCTTGCAGGGCGTTTCGCCGCTGCCGGAATCGATCCTGCTGCGCGACTACAGCGACATCAACGTGCGCGACGGTGGTGCGTTGATCCGCGAGAAAGGCCTGGGCGAGATTGCGCAGTTCATCAAAGCCGATGCGTTCGACCGTGCGGAGCTGGCAGCGCTGGCGCCCAAGCCGACGCTGGCGGTGGTCTCCGGGTTATATGAACTGTTTGCCGACAACGCCATGGTCGGCGGTTCGCTGGCGGGCCTGGCCGAAGCCGTGGAGCCCGGCGGTTATCTGGTCTACACCGGCCAGCCATGGCACCCGCAGTTGGAACTGATCGCCCGCGCATTGACCAGCCATCGCCAGGGCCAGGCCTGGGTGATGCGCCGGCGCAGTCAGGCGGAAATGGATCAACTGGTGCAAGCCGCCGGTTTCCGCAAGATCACCCAGCGGGTGGATGAGTGGGGCATCTTTACCGTATCCCTGGCACAGAAGATCTGAACATGCGCGAACCCGGCCTGTTAAAGCCCGCGTTCCTGTGGCTGTTGCTGTTGGCGCCGCTGTTTTTCAGCACCTACGGTTTTGCCACATGGGTCACCAGCCAGCGCAGCGACGTCGGCACACTGGTGTTCGATTGGGAAACCCACATGCCGTTCTGGGCCTGGACCATCGTGCCCTACTGGACCATCGACCTGCTCTACGGTTTCTCCCTGCTGCTGCCCAACAGCCGCCATGAACTGAAGCAACATGCGCTGCGCCTGCTGAGTGCGCAGCTCATCGCCGTGAGTTGCTTCCTGATCTGGCCGCTGCGCTTCACCTTCGAACGGCCGGAGCTGGATGGCGTGTTCGGCTGGCTGTTTGCCGTGCTGGCCGGTTTCGACAAACCGTTCAACCAGGCGCCGTCGCTGCATATCGCGCTGCTGGTGATCCTGTGGATCATGTACCAACGCCACACCCAGGGCGCCTGGCGCTGGCTGGTGCATGGCTGGTTCGGGTTGATTGGGGTTTCAGTGCTGACCACTTATCAACACCACTTTATCGACTTACCCACAGGTGCCCTGGCGGGTTGGCTGTGCGTGTGGCTGTGGCCGCTGGAACATCCGAGCCCGCTGCTGAATGCGCGGCTGACCCGTGATTCCACGCACTGGCGCCTGGGGTTGCGCTACGGCCTGGGCGCGCTGGGGCTGTTCATCCTCGCGCTGACTTACGGCGGGTGGTGGCTATGGCTGCTGTGGCCGGCGCTGTCCCTGGGGCTGATCATGGCGAATTACGTCGTCCTCGGCGCGCCAGGTTTCCAGAAGCGTGCCGACGGTCGACTGACCCCTGCGGCGCGCTGGCTGTATGCGCCATATCTGGCAGCGGCGTGGCTCAATTCACGGCTGTGGACGCGCACGCATCCACAGCCCGACCTGATTGTGGATAACGTCTCGCTCGGTCGGCTTCCTACCGTGCGCGAGCAAGGTTCATTCAAGGCCATCGTCGATCTGTGCGCGGAATTGCCGATTAATCCACAGGGCCGTGCCTATCAATGCGTCCCCGTCCTCGACCTGATCGCGCCGACCCCCGCCGAATGCCTGCAAGCCGCGCAAGCCATCGAACGCCTGCGCGCCAGCGGCCCGGTGTTGGTGTGCTGCGCCCTTGGCTATTCGCGCAGCGCCACCGCTGTGGCGGCCTGGCTGCTGCACAGCGGGCGCGCCGCCACGGTGGATCAGGCACTGGCTATTATTCGTACAGCGCGGACCCAGGTGGTCCTGCATCCCGCTCATCGCCATGCTTTGGAGGCCTTGCCCCATGCCTGCTGATATGGAACTCCAGGTCGTCGCCAGCCTGCTGCGCCGCGGCCGCTCACTGGATCAGTTATCCACAGGCCTGACGCTGCTGGGCGTGTTGTTCGGCCTGGCGCAACTGCTGATGGCCAGCATCGCGCCGATCTGCCTGCTGCTCAGCCTGTGGATGATTATCCTCGGCCTGCTGCAGAAGTACTGGGCGCTGCGCGTGGCCTTCGATGCCGACCTGTTCGCCCTGCTCGCCCATAACACCGAACACACCCCGGACCTCGACCAGGCCCTGCAAACCCTCGGCCTGCAGTCGCCCAAACGCGCCGGCCGACCCTGGACCGAACGCCGTCGCGGCGCCCTCAAACTGCTGCGCAAGCAAGCCTGGCTACTGGGCGCGCAAGTGCTGTTGACCCTGGGCGTGATTCTCGCCAGCCCTTGGCTACCTTTCGCCGGATAAGGAATTCCCATGTTCGAACCCGTGGTCGCCACCCTGATTACCTCGATGGCCCGCACCGTCACCGGCGCCCGCAGCCTGTGGCTGGGCTGCGCGCCGGTGCCGGTGCAACGCATCTACTTCGCCAACCACAGCAGCCACGGCGATTTCGTGTTGCTGTGGGCATCGCTGCCGCAGAACCTGCGCAAATTCACGCGCCCGGTGGCCGGCAGCGACTACTGGAACAAAAGTGCGCTGCGCCGCTACATCATCCACCGCGTGTTCAACGGCGTGTTGATCGACCGCGAGCGCAAAGACCCTGTGGATAACCCCTTGCAGCCCATGCTCGCCGCACTGGAAGGCGGCGACTCGCTGATCATCTTTCCCGAAGGCACGCGCAATCTGGAAGACGGCTTGCTGCCGTTTAAAAGCGGCCTGTATCACCTGGCAAAAAGTTACCCACAGGCCGAATTGATCCCCGTGTGGATTGCCAACCTCAACCGCGTCATGCCCAAGGGCCGCGTCCTGCCGCTGCCTCTGCTGTGTACCACCAGCTTCGGCGCGCCACTGCAATTGGAAGAAGGCGAAGACAAAGCCGCCTTCCTTGCCCGCACCCGCGATGCCCTGCTCGCCCTCGCCCCGGAGCATTCCTGAGATGGATAGCCAAACCCTGATGCTGTTCGGCGGGATCGGCGCGATCCTGGTACTCGCCTCGCTGATCGGCCTGATCCTCAAGCTGCGCACCCGTGGCACGCCGAATGCGGTGATCGACAACCTCAACGCCCGCATCAACGCCTGGTGGGTGATGGTGGTGATGATCGGCATCGCCTTCTGGCTCGGCACCGGCGCGGTGATCGTGCTGTTCTATGCCGTGTCGTTCTATGCCCTGCGTGAATTCCTCACCCTCACCCCGACCCGGCGCAGCGACTACCCGGCGCTGGTGGCCGCGTTCTACCTGGCGCTGCCGCTGCAATACCTGCTGATCTATGCCGACTGGTACGGGCTGTTCTCGATCTTCATCCCGGTGTACGTGTTCCTGCTGCTGCCGATCCTCGCCTCCCTCGGCGGCGACAGCACACACTTCCTGGAGCGCGCCTCGAAGGTGCAATGGGGCTTGATGATCGCAGTGTTCTGCGTGTCCTTCGTGCCCGCCCTGCTCACCCTCGACATCCCCGGCTATGAAGGCCGCAACCTGCTGCTGATCGCCTACCTGGTGATCGTGGTGCAACTGTCGGACGTGTTGCAGTACGTGTGCGGCAAGCTGTTCGGCAAACACAAGATTGCGCCCAACCTGTCGCCGTCGAAAACCGTCGAAGGCTTTGTCGGCGGCATCCTGCTCTCCTCGCTGATCGGCGCGGCGCTGTGGTGGACCACGCCGTTCAACCCATGGCAGTCGTTTCTGATTGCGCTGCTGATCAACTTGCTGGGGTTTGCCGGCGGCATTGTGATGTCGGCGATCAAACGCGACCGTGGCGTGAAGGACTGGGGGCATATGATCGAGGGGCACGGCGGGATGCTCGATCGGCTGGATTCGGTGTGCTTTGCGGCGCCGATTTTCTTCCACCTCGTGCGCTACTGGTGGACCTGACCGACACCGCCCTCAAGCCCGACGAAGATCAACATGTGAGGGCGGGTTTGCTCCCGCACGCTCGGCATTGAGGTGACGTATCGACCTCATCTTTTGTCGCAAAGACGCGTGTAAGATACGCCGCATGTTGGCGCTGATGCCGAGTTGACCCAGTTGCCGAGATTTCACTGACCCAGTCTGACTCCTCGTGAATCATTGTCTGTGCTGGATTTTTACAGGTTTGGAAAAGGGGCAGTCTTGCGTCGGCAACCGGGTCAACCCAGGGGCAGCGCCAATACCCTCATGTAGCATGCTTCCATACGGCGGCCGACGAACAGTCCAGTCCTTCACTAGACATCACCGGTGGTTCGCGCCTGGGTAGCCGAATGTGCGCTTTCGGACCAGACGCCACCTCGGTAAGCGTCTTGTTAAGTCGCCTTGATCTAAAGGATTGGCGGTGGCAAATCCAGCGAAGCTGACGTGATCTTTACCCCGGTCTGCCAGCTACGATATCCTTTTAAGCACTCCCTACCGCTCTAAGCCTTCGCCCTACAAGGATGTCTACCAATGCTTTGTTCGTAAGGGTACGACAAAGTCACCTACCCGATCCCAGCGATACCTGCCAGAGCTATGCAAGCTGACTCCAGCAGACGCTTACTCATGAGCTGTCAGGTTCACATATCGGTAGACCGGCTGTGTAACATCGCAAGTTCGGCAGAACAGGGAGTTGATATGGAAAACCCAGACAAACGAATCGTTATTGTCGGTGCAGGAATCGTAGGCGCGTCTCTGGCTTACCACTTGGCAGGTAAAAACGCCAAAGTCACCTTGGTCGAGGCTGAATATATAGCCTCCGGCGTGACTGGGAGCTCGTTTGCATGGATCAATTCTTCACACCCCGAACCAGACCCCATTGCGCAACTGCGCGGTGCTGCAATCGGAGAATACCGCCGGCTCGAGGCGCAACTGCCTGATCTTAAGATTCGCTGGACGGGTGCCTTATCCTATAGCGCCAGGTCAAATGAAATGCCGGCTTCAGGTCACCTGAAGTCGGCACATCTCGTATCCAGATCGCAGATTCTAGACCTTGAGCCAAATCTCAAAAATCCCCCTCAGTATGCGTTGTATGCGACAGCAGAAGGCGCGCTGGACGCAGTGGCAGCAACCTTTGCGTTGGTCGCAGGAGCCCAGGAAAATGGGGCGGAAATTCTCACCCACACGCGCGTTCTCGGCTTTACAACCCAGGGCAAAAAAGTCACGGGGATTGAAACCGCGATGGGCATCATCAATGCCGATATTGTCGTACTGGCGGCGGGTACAGGCATCACGAAGCTGACAGATATGCTTGGAGTGTCCCTTCCTATAGAGGCCTCACCCGCCATTTTCATCCGTTACAAGTCACAACCCAACCTCGTACACACCTTGATTTCAAGCCGTGAAATGGAAGTCAGGCAAAGTTCGGACGGTGCGTTGCTGGCGGCCGAGGATTACGTGGATGACTCATTGCAAAACCAGCCAGCAGCGGTAGCACTACGAACGGCTAGAGCGATCCAGAACGAACTGCACGGGGCTGTTTCCATTGATCCGGAAATGGCCTGCGTCGGCCTCAGACCAATGCCTGAGGATGGCGTCCCCATCATCGGTTATCTGTCAAAAATCGGCGGCGTATACGTTTGCGCCATGCACCCAGGCGTTACCTTGGCGGCAGTAGTGGGCCGTCTTGTCAGCGAGGAAATTATCGACCACAGGGCCTCCTCTGCCCTTGCTCCCTGTCGGCCCGATCGATTCTTCCAAGAGTAGGTGGCCTGATCGCGGATCGGCGCTCTTATTCTTCAAGTATCAGCCTAGTGCGGCAGCAACATGAGTCGAACAATATTGAATCTGCTCCAACTCAAGAGACCGATATGATCCGACCAGCCAAGGCAAACGATGACCCCGAGATCAGAGAGTGTGCCGAACAGGCCTATGCTCGTTATGTTCCAGTGATCGGGCGAAAACCCGCTCCGATGGTCGCAGATTTCAACCCCATGGCGTTCAAAGCCCAGGTCGCCCAGAAAGCGCAATGCGGCAAGGTGTGATTGCCGGACGCTTACCGCCGATAAGCGGAAAGCCCAAAAATAGTGGTTGCGCGGCCATTTTCGGTTAATATTTTCTGAGTGTTCGGCTCACATTTTAAGAAAATCTTGGCACGTTTAAGAAAATCTAGCCAACGACAGGGGAAAAAATGGGAAACCTAGTGGGTTACGCCCATTTGATCAATCCGTGTTCATCGTAGCCTGTGCATCGCCTAGACAGCGCCCCCCACAGCCGCTCCATAGCACGCTGAGAGCATGGCCACCCCGAGAAAATGGCTTCCCACAGAATAGGCAGTACAAGAGAAGATTGACGTTATGCCGAGCACATACCGTTACCTTAGGATGAAGACGCCGCCAGTATGAATAACCTATATCGTGGATGTCTTGCTTCACACATATTGGGCAATAGGATCGGCTAACTTTAAGACTATCGAAACAATAGTTTGCAGTGACGAACTCTGATTCTGAATATGCAAAGCTACTATCAGATTTTAATACGCTGCGAAAATGATAATCGGTGTGCAGATGCACTAACTTATTGAACCCATAGCAGCCATACCAGCCAAAAATTTCAGCGATGGAAATTACTTGTGAATTATCCCATGAGTAATAGCGGAAGTTCGGTGATCTAAAAATGTCTAAATCAGGATTGCGTAATTGCAGGAATAGGTTTCGCTCCACGTACGAACGAAGCGACTCATCAGGTTGGATTCGCAACAGCATGAAACGTCCGGCTCAAGGTCTTAGAAGACTGGGAAGCAGCCAAAGGCTTGGGACATCGCAGGAGGCGGTAGATGGGTCCTACCGCCTTCTGCGACAGTTTTAATTCTCTAAAACCACCAGGTGGGTACCAACAACATAATTTGACACAACCCCTCGCGCAAATCGGGGTCTGTAGGATGATTCGGGGTAAAGACAACAGCAACATAGATTGACACAGATGGGCTGCGCTTCAAATACAGGGCTCGGCTGCTCACAACATAGTTTGACACGAACAACTAGAGTGCAGTCATGAAGGGTGGTTTTTGAGAATTACAACTATCGCGTGTGAATTAAAACCGTCGCATGTGCCGCTTGATCTCGGGCGGCACCTCACGTGACCCTGCTGGAATCAGGCTCAGGTCGTTCAACGAGTTTTCCCTGGCGATATTAGAAGAGATGCAACACACCAACTCTGGCTCAGGTGCTGCAAAGATTACTGACATTTTATTGACCATGGCAGCCATTGGCGTGCCGATGGTTTTTGTATGCAACTACAGCTTGGCTCATAAGCTACTTGGCCGAAACAGCGAGGACAAGCAACGTCTGCTCGCTGATCCCCGAAGCATGTTGCCGGACGAGCCTGGCAGCGCGAATTGGCTGAACGATATCGCTGAATGTCTCAGAGCGAGCTATGCCTACGTAAAGGCTGATATTGGTTAATCGGCCGTTGAGCTGTACCGCTGTACTTTTGGTATCAAGCGACTGGTGGTACAGCTGTTGAAGCTGGCCTATGTGGAATGTCGCAACTCGGGGCGGCAGTGCGTGAACCAGCTCGATATTACTCGTGCATACCGTGCCACAGCTTACACAGCGAGCGCCGGTGAGGTGGAGGAGCTAATGCTACTGGCGCTGAGCAGTCTCAAAAAACATAAGCTCAAGGACTTGCACTGCCCGTTCGATCTATCTGCTGCAATGAAGACAAATGTCGTGAATTTCACTCGTGCTGATCGTCAGGAACGTGTCAATGCTACGGTCTTTCACTCGTAAGCGGCCAGCGAACACGCAGTAGAGATAAACTAACGCACGAGTATGCTGCTCCGCATGCCCGCAGCGATGTAATGCCTGAGTTCTTCGCTGGCTTCACTGACTTCCGCCAGTAGCGCTGGACGTCCGTCAAGCATGATGATGATGTCCTCAATGTCTCTGTGATAAGGGTCGCCTTCTCAGCTGGCTAGCACCAGGTGCTCGATCCGCTTGTAGGTCTCGAAGAGCGCAATCATGTCACCTTGAGCCATGACTTCCAGTGGCAATCGGCCGGCAAAAAACGGATTGTCGTTCTTGAAGCGAGGGAAACCTTTCACGTTTGCCTGGTTGGAGAAGACCATCCGCAGCGAAGCGTGGATACCCAGCACCATCCCGATGCGTTGCTGCTGATCTTTATCGAGCCGCTGACCTGCAGCAATGCCACGCCATGCGCGACGGTAGGTCGCGGGTGAAATTCTGAGAATCCGGCACGCCTGACTGGGCGTGGCTTCCCAGGCGCCGATGATGCGCAAAGCCACCTTCAACCCGGTGGTAGCCTGCTGCTCGCTAAGACGTTCACCACTGATCATCCTGTTCTCCTCTGCCGTACGCAGTTTACCTACTAATGGCTGAAGTAGAGAGGCCCGCCTCAGCATGCGCATAGCCTGTAGCGGAGAAGTAAAAAATCTACCACCTACCTAAGAGTTAGTCGAAGAAACACTTAATTTTTCTTTGACTCTGTGTTGTAGGTTTTATGCATCTCAGATCGGATCTCTTTTATGGCTCCGATCAGCGGAGCGAAATAAAGTCGTGGAGCGTTCTTGGCGATTTGGCGAAGCTCTGCGGCTAATGTGGATTTCATGTTCGGAATCTCAAAGGGTAGCGTTTTTATATCTAGTCCCTTTTAGGTGTATTTTCAAGGGCCGCGGCAGGGACGGTGGTTACCTGCCCCCCCTACCGCGACCGTCTGACGTCGGTCTATGTTCACAAAAATAGATGAGTCGGGAGGCCCTGCAGACGTAGCTCATGCAGAGGTTGGCACCGGGTCATTATCCACGTGGGCTTCGTTGCCACACCGTCATGCACCAAGAACTTCATTCGTTGGCACGGCGATTAACGAAGGGGTATGCACAGTGCGGCTTCACGACACCGAACACTGCGATCAATCTGGCCAGCGCGATCTCGGTACCGGCGCGCATGTCCATAGGCTCGATGGAAAGCCAGATGGCTTCAACTCCAATCATACCAACAGATCTCGCAGAAAAGTGGCACAGGCGACAGCGCTTCCGATCGGCCAGTTCACTTTGATGGTGCCACGCGGGTGCTGTATTTCAGGAGTCATCTATGTGGGTCAAAGCACGACTTAGTACGAACCCGCGCGGAGGGTAGAGTTTTTGGCAAGGGCACAAACTTACCGGTGCGGCCATCGAAAGCTTGGATACAGCTGCTGTGAAAATTGGGAGGAAATGCAACTACACGAAAAAGATGCCACTGGAGTGCTGCCCCCCTCCTCACGAGTGCAGCGTTGACGTCGCTATTTCCACACACCGTAATCCATAACGCACCGGAGAGCCCTGTATGCACTTGGCGGGCATTGGAAATTCCAGGCCTTTACCGGACGAATCTCTCGATGCGTGAAAAGTCGCCTGATAAAGCTAGCGAGTGATCACAATTAGGAGGTTGTTCTCTCGAAACACCTTCGCTCCATCGGGAAGCCAAGACGGAAGCTGGTCGCCATGCATGTCGGGGGCTTTCAGCACAATCCCTACGGGTCCTAGCTTCATCTGCTTACTTAGCCAGTCACCAACGTCTTTCGACAGAACGCGTCGATCTTGTGCATCCGCGTACCCAAGGCCGTAGCGCAACTCTCCATCAACATTGAGCAGCGTCACGTCACTGCGGTTCAGACGCCACGCCAAGGCCGAAGCTGCACC
Organism: Pseudomonas sp. GW704-F2; assembly: GCF_059423025.1. NCBI lineage: Bacteria > Pseudomonadati > Pseudomonadota > Gammaproteobacteria > Pseudomonadales > Pseudomonadaceae > Pseudomonas > Pseudomonas sp. GW704-F2. The sequence goes on from NZ_JBWKXO010000016.1 coordinate 20,975, forward strand.
CAGGTCGTTGCTCAGCAGGCTGCGCGCGCCCTGCAGCGGGTCCAGGTGCTCGGCGATGAACTGGTCAGGCATCTTGTTATCGACGATGGTCTGCGGCATGGATGCCGGCAGCACTGCGATCAGTACCCAGATCGCCAGGGCCGGTGCGTACCAGTGCTGGCTGGCGCGCTTCCACTGGATCGCACCGCACAGCGCCCAGACCATGCAGACCAGCGCCGCGCTGGCCAAGCGCGCGGGGTAGCCGGAAAACACAGGGTGAGTTAGTTCGAGACCGATCAGCCCCGGCAGCGACAAACCTCCTAGAGCCAGGTTGAGCAGCCCGTTACCGCGCAGCAGACGCAGGTCCTTCTGGCGCAGCTTGTCTACCAGGGTGTTGGCCATGAGCAGCGCGAGTGGCGCGAAGCATGGCAGGATGTAGGTCGGCAGCTTGCCCTTGCTGAGGCTGAAGAACAGGAATGGCATAGCGAACCAAAGCGCGAGAAACCCGCTATGGCGCTCGCGCCGCTCCGCCCAGGTACGCTTGAGGGCGGGTATCACCAACAGCGTCCAGGGCAAGCTGCCAGCAAGCAGGATGGGGATGAAGAACCAGAACGGCGCCGTGTGCTGCGCATGGTTGCTGGTGAAGCGGCGGATGTGCTCGTTCCAGAAGAAGAAGTTCCAGAAGTCCGGCTCCCGCTGATTGACCGCCAGCACCCACGGCAGACTGATCAGCACCGCGATCAGCACCGCCAGCGGCCCGCCCTTGAGCAGCTCCCGCCAGCGCCCGTGAAGCACGGCGTAAGGCACCACCACGATCACCGGCAGTAACCAGGCGAGGAAGCCCTTGGTCATGAATCCGATGGCACAGGCCGCGCCGAGCAGAGCCCAACCTAGCCAGCGCTCCCGAGCGCTGCGGCCTTCCATGCCGAGCCAGGCCGAGGCCAGGCTGAGGGTGGTCCAAAGCGCCAATTGCGGGTCGATGTTGGAGTACCCGGCCTGCCCGGCGGCGAGGCCGAAGGTCATGTAAAGCAGACAAGCGGTCCAGGTCTTGAGTGGGTCGCTCCACAGCCGGCGAGTCAGCAGGAACACCAGCAGCACGGTAGCACCGGTGGTCAGCGCCGAGGCTATGCGCGTACCGAAGAGGTTGTCGCCGAATAGCGCCTGGGCGATCGCGATCAGCCAATAGCCTCCTATGGGTTTCTCGAAATAACGCAGCCCCATGAAGTGCGGCACCACCCAGTTGTCCGTGTTCAGCATCTCCTGGGCCGCCTGTGCATAGCGCGTTTCATCCGGCACCCAGAGGCCGTGGAAGCCCAGAGGCAGAACGAAGAATAGGGCGAAGGCGATGAACAGCGCCGGATAGGCCAGCGCGGGCAGCGTCACCATCCCGGCTGGCCTAGTGACTACTGTGGGGGGTGTTATCGAGGTGGTCGAAGACATGCGGTGGGTCTCCTTAAAATGCTGTGCCGGCGAACAAACGGAGTGATACGTTGGAACTGGCGCAATTCGGATGGGGAAGATCTAGGGAAGTACGCATGAAAGCGCGGACGGTCGAAGACAACTCCCTGCTGGGCAAGACCGTGCAACGCAGCTTGCAGGAAGCCGGCTGGATCGTCGATCTGGCGATAGACGGCGATGGGGCGCTCACATCGGGTACTTTGTTGAGCCATCCGGCTTTTTCGTGATCCATGTGTAGGTAGCTTCTCCTGAGGTGAGCTGCACTGAACTTGCGCAGAGGAAAAGATACATAGCGAAACTTAGTTGAGACTGAGGGACTGTTATGAAATTGCCATATTTCCTTTGCCGAGTAGATCGTTGCGCTGCACGTTGGCGCTTACGTCGTGCACATCAATCCTGCGCCAGTTGACCAGCAGAGCAGCCGGGTGTTTTGCCTAATAGGACTTACAACAGAGCAATTCCCTGCCCCGGTTTCGCTTATTGGGTCGATTTACCTGTTGCCAGGTTTAGAGCTCGGTGCGGCTGAAACTCACAGTGACAGCTCACAGAAACCTCCCGTTGAATAACTAGGGAATGGGCGCTGAAATGACAATCAGACAGTGCGTCGACCGCAGGACCTGCTGCCATGAAAGAACGATGGGTGGCCATTGTCCCAAGAATGAGGACGAGATTAGGCAAATTGACTGAAGACAGGAAAAATGAGCTTCTTGGGAAGACTCCCCACCTCATTTAGCTCTCCCAATAGTGGTAGCGGCGCGAGTGACGCGAACTTTGGTGGATTATTCCTCTAGTCTCTCTTATGGATGAAGCGGATATTGGTGGATTTCAGACGAGCCAGCGATAGTGCTCTGCGTGACGCGCCGCATCATTTCGACGATTCGCCCATCACTGTCTTCCACTGTGTAAAACCCAGAGAGCCCAGGATCCTCGGCGCATTAGCACCATCGGCAGCTATGAAAAATGCCTCGGCGTAATCGCTGGATCGCTGACCTGCAGGCACCCGCATCGTGCGTTCGAAGTGATCGATGCAACCGCTGTGAGTAATCAGCACCAGGTTTTCCTTAGGTTTCTTGTAAGCCATCGCGGCATTCCTGAAGCCTGCGTCGCACTCGCCAACCCACTTCTGTGAGGTCGCGGTATTGCCCGCGATGAGATCGGCTGTCTGCTGGGTACGCGTCTTCGGGCTGGAGATGAGGGTAGCGTTATCAAGACCCAACTTCTGCAAACCCTTAGCGACAGCCAACGCCTGCTGCTGGCCATTGACCGTGATGCCGTTGGGGGGCCCGAAGCAGGGATTGCTTGAACGATCACAGCGCTCGGCATGCCTAACCATCACTATGACATTTCCCTCCATCCACTGTCCGTTAAGGCCGGACTGTACAAAGTTATTTCCATCACCCAGATCCGGCACGCGGGGCGCAAGGAAATACCATGTGGCAGCAGTCAATGCGGCAATGGCAGCTAAGCCAAATGCGATATTTTTCCTGCTCAAGCGCACGGTACGATTGTTCACTTTGCCTGCTGTAGCATCACCCATCTGGATGCTAGCCATATCATCACTCCTGCAGAGGTAGGAACAGCGGTACTAGTCAGGAGCTCGCCTTTTCGCGGCACCATAGATACTGCGGGAATGTAGAGATGGCTGTGTATTAAAACGGTGAAAACAACGTGAAAAAACAGAAGTATGCGTCACGCTTTGGGGCGACCAGAGTCAAGCATTCAGAGCCTCTTACTCGCCCCTGCATACGACGAAATCTTGGCCATCTGCACTAACGTCCCAGCCTCGTTGCCATCCTCCTCCAACATCCGGCCTCATGTAACCGGGGGGGGGGGCCGGAGGTCCATAAAATTAAAGGTCGGCGATTATAGAGATTGGGGCGTATGCGTCCGGCCAACACACCTTCCTGACCCCAACGCCAAAGGTGATGGTGTCCACCTGAAAGTGGACACCATTTCTAGCCTTTTAAGCGGGTCTTTCATGCAGTCACAACGCCGTTCCTATTCCAAATCCTTCAAGGCTCAGGTCATTCAAGAGTGCGCCCAGCCAGGGGCCTCGATTGCCAGCGTTGCGCTGAGCCACAGCCTTAACGCAAACCTCGTCCATAAATGGATTCGAGTCCAAGCGCAGAAAACCATGGCTCTGCAGCCTGCGTTCATTCCGCTGCCCTTGCAGCTAGCCGGAGTAAATTCACAAGCCGTGTCGTCGACTATTTGTCTCGAAATCCCGCACCCATGCGGCACCGTCAAAGTGAGCTGGCCAACCGAAAACGCCGCAGCCTGTGCCACCTTTCTGCGAGATCTGCTGCGATGATCCGCATCGATACCATCTGGCTCGCCACCGAGCCGATGGACATGCGCGCCGGCACCGACACCGCCATGGCCCGCGTGATTTCAGTGTTCGGTGCGGCGCAGCCGCACTGCGCTTATCTGTTCGCCAACCGCCGCGCCACCCGCATGAAAGTCCTGGTGCACGATGGGTTGGGCATCTGGTTGGCGGCACGTCGGCTCCACCAGGGCAAATTCGCTTGGCCTGGCACGCGCCACGGTTCACAAATGGAGCTGAGCACCGAACAGCTACACGCCTTGATACTGGGCTTGCCATGGCAGAGAGTTGGCCCCGCAAACGCCATTTCCATCCTCTGAACCGAGCCATGCCCCATCCGGCAGCGCAATTGTCCGATCAGCCTGTCGTCCTGTTTACGCTGATCTGGCAAGATCGGCGACATGACTTCGATCCCCGACCTCGACCAACTGAACCCCGAACAACTGCGTGCACTCGCGGCGCAGTTGCTGCAACGCGTCTCGGCGCTCGACGAGCAAGTTGAAACGATGGGCAAGACCGTCCAGGTCATGGACAAGAAGATCCATAACGACAAAACGTTGATCGAAAAACTCAGCCACGAGATCGCCCAACTCAAGCGTTTCAAGTTCGCCAAACGCAGCGAACAAATGAGCCCGGAACAGGCCAGTTTGCTCGACGATCTGATCGATACCGATATCGCTGCCATTGAAGCGGAACTGGAGTCGCTGCAAGTTACTCCGGCACCGACCCAGGAAAAGCAGAAACCCAAGCGTCGCGCCTTGCCGCCTGAGTTTCCCCGCACGCTGATCCATCACGAGCCGGACAACACGGAGTGTGCCTGTGGCTGCGCGCTCAAACGCATCGGTGAAGATGTCAGCGAGAAGCTCGATTACACACCTGGCGTGTTCACCGTGGAGCGCCATATCCGTGGCAAGTGGGTCTGCGACAGTTGCGAAACACTGATCCAGGCCCCGGTGCCAGCGCAGGTGATCGACAAGGGCATCCCGACTGCGGGCTTGTTGGCCCACGTCATGATTGCGAAGTTTGCTGACCATCTGCCGCTGTATCGCCAGGAAGCCATGTTTGGCCGCGCCGGCCTGGTTATCCCGCGTTCGACCCTCGCCCAATAGGTTGGCGCCTGTGGCGTGCAGTTGCAGCCACTGGTCGATGCGCTGCGCGAAGTGGTGCTTGAACAGCCGGTCGTTCACGTTGATGAAACGCCGGTGCAAATGCTCATGCCGGGCACCAAGAAAACCCATCGTTCCTACGTTTGGGCTTACGCCACCAGCCCGTTTTGCGAAACCTCGGCTGTCGTTTACGACTTCAGCCTCAGCCGGGCCGGCGAGCATGCGCGTAACTTCCTGCAAGACTGGAAAGGCAAGCTGGTCTGCGATGATTTCGGCGGTTACAAGGCCAGCTTCGAACTCGGCGTGACTGAAATCGGCTGCATGGCTCATGCCCGGCGCAAGTTCTTCGAACTGCATGCGACCCAGAAGAGCACGCTGGCTGAACAAGCGTTGCGTTACATGCAGGTGCTGTACGAGATCGAGGGGGAAATCAAGGAACTGGAACCGGACATACGCCGCCGAATACGGCAGGAAAAGGCGGTACCCGTGATGGATGCGTTGCATGCCTGGATGGTTGCCCAGCGCGACATCGTGCATAACGGTTCGGCCATTGGCAAAGCCTTGGATTACAGCTTGAAACGCTGGACGGCGCTGTCGCGCTACCTCGATGACGGGGCCGTACCTATTGATAATAAATGGTGTGAGAACCAGATACGGCCTTGGGCGCTGGGGCGCAAGAACTGGCTCTTTGCTGGGTCGCTACGCAGCGGCAAACGCGCCGCTGCGATCATGAGTTTGATCCAGTCGGCCCGGAACAATGGGCACGATCCCTATGCCTACCTGAAGGATGTGCTGACGCGCATGCCTACGCAGCGAGCAAGTGAGATTGCAGAGTTGCTACCGCATAGGTGGCGTCCGGCTTAGTCGTGCAAGACGGTTTGCCCGTACGCTTACGAATCAAGCAGCACCAAGAGCACCGTATCGAAGGGTTGTCGTAGATCGATTGCACCCATACGTCCCGTAATCTTTTGCGGGTTCAGGATACAGCGACCCTTGATCTGGATTCTCGCGACACCATCTTCCAGCGCCTCTGTAGCGTCGTAACCTGCCTGCCTTGCAGGATGTAGCAACAGGCCGAGTCGAGTAGCAGCTTCGTACTCTGCGACCTCGCCGGTGACGCCCAGCGGCTTGCCGGTTAGGCGGTAGAATCTGCGCGCCAGCACCTTGGCGTCTTTCAGAATCTTTAGGATTTCCTCCTGAATCAATGCCGCCTGCAGGGGCTCGTTGCAATTATCGGGTTCAGTCATCCGCGAATGCTTCCAAGGCAGGGAGCAGCTTGGGTAGCTCAGTAAGGTTGGCAGTGACGATGTCATATTCTCCTCGACTGCTCAATCTAGTCCGATCAGGGCGAGTCCTAGGAAACCAACCAAACTGAGTCGGCGGGTGGCAATCGGCGATAACTCAACTGTATACTTATTGCTCAGCCCCGCGCTTGAGCTACAGGAACACCAGCATGACTGTACTCCGAACGATCTACTGGCAGCCTACGCCGCCTTAGCGCTACGCCCCCTCGCAACACCTCGCACCGGCCTGTTTTCGCTCGCGGTGCGTACTGCTGTATGCCCGGTTCTTACACCCAAAGCACACAGTCAAATAATCCTCAAAATTTGAATTCGTATCGACGCGCTCGCCATTCGCTTGGTGTACGTGCGGTGCATTGCCTTGGATATTCTGATGTTGCAATCACTCAAAAAAACGTGGTTCTCCAACGTTCGTGGAGATGTGCTCGCGGGGATCGTGGTCGCACTAGCGCTGATCCCCGAAGCCATCGCCTTTTCCATCATCGCCGGCGTCGACCCCAAGGTCGGCCTCTACGCCTCCTTCTGTATCTGCGCAGTTATCGCATTCGTCGGCGGTCGCCCTGGCATGATCTCGGCGGCGACCGGAGCGATGGCACTGCTCATGGTCACCTTGGTGAAAGATCACGGGCTTCAGTATCTGCTGGCAGCAACGCTGCTCTGTGGGGTACTCCAGATACTCGCGGGTTACCTGAAGCTAGGTTCGCTGATGCGCTTCGTCTCTCGCTCTGTGGTCACGGGTTTTGTTAACGCCTTGGCGATTCTGATTTTCATGGCGCAGTTGCCTGAATTGACCAACGTCACCTGGCACGTCTACGCCATGACCGCAGCAGGTCTCGGAATCATCTACCTGTTTCCATATGTACCGAAGATCGGCAAGCTGATTCCCTCGCCACTTGTGTGCATCCTGACCCTGACTGCTATCGCGATTTACTTGGGGCTGGATATCCGCACCGTTGGAGACATGGGTCAGCTACCGGACACACTGCCTATTTTCCTGTGGCCTGAAGTCCCGATGAACCTTGAAACCTTGCGCATCATTTTCCCGTATTCAGCAGCGCTCGCAGTTGTGGGCCTACTGGAGTCCATGATGACAGCGACCATCGTTGATGATCTGACCGATACCACCAGTAACAAAAACCGCGAGTGCAAGGGCCAAGGCGTTGCCAACATTGCAGCAGGGATGCTCGGTGGCATGGCCGGCTGCGCCATGATTGGACAGTCGATCATCAACGTGAAGTCTGGCGGTCGAACTCGCCTTTCAACTTTATGCGCAGGCATCTTCTTGCTGCTGATGGTCGTGTTCTTGGGCGAATGGCTCTCCAAAATCCCGATGGCGGCATTGGTTGCCGTAATGATCATGGTGTCCATCGGCACCTTCAGTTGGGACTCGCTGCGAAATCTGAAAGCGCACCCGTTGTCGACCAACATCGTCATGGTGGCAACTGTTGTGGTGGTCGTGGCAACGCATAACCTGGCCTATGGTGTGTTGGTTGGGGTGCTGCTGGCATCGCTGTTCTTTGCGAACAAAGTCGGGCACTACCTGGATATCACAAGCAGTCTTGAGGAGACTGAATCGCACCGGACTTACCGTGTTGTGGGCCAGGTGTTCTTCAGCTCCGCAGACAAATTCACCAATGTCTTCGACTTCAAGGAGGCACTCAAGAAGGTCACTATCGAGCTGACCCAAGCCCATTTCTGGGATATCACCTCGGTTGCAGCGCTGGACAAGGTGGTTATCAAGTTCCGTCGCGAAGGCGCCGAGGTTGAAGTGCTCGGTCTGAATGAAGCCAGTGCCACTATCGTTGACCGCTTTGGCGTGCATGACAAACCTGACGCCATCGATAAGCTCATGAGCCACTAAGGAGACCGACAATGACCCACGTAATGGCATGCATTGATAACTCACAATCCTCGCTGGCGGTCTGCGACTACTCAGCATGGGCGTCGCAACGACTTAGCGCGCCTCTTACCTTGCTGCATGTATTGGATGAGGAGAAATACCCTGCATCAGCAAACCTGAGCGGAAATATTGGTCTCGGAAGTCGAGAGCATCTACTGGAGGAGCTGGCTACTCTAGATGCTCAGCGTGCCAGGCTCGCTCTGGAGCAAGGTCAACACATGCTCGAGAAGTCCAGGGAGCGGACGGTCATAGCCGGCGCAGCTTTTCCTGAGTTAAAGCAGCGCCACGGACACTTGATAGAAAGTCTGATCGATCTTCAGGACGATATTCGACTGCTGGTCATTGGGCGAGTGGGTGAAGACAGCAAACGTGGAGTGCACAGCCTTGGCAGCCAAATTGAAGCTATTGTACGCACAATTCACCGTCCAATTTTGATAACCGCAAGCAGCTATAAAATGCCACAAAAGGTGATGCTCGCGTTTGACGGTAGCCGCACAGCACACAAAACCGTTGATCTGCTTGCCGCTAGTCCGCTTTGCGCAAACCTACCGATTCATCTCGTTATGGTTGGTGCTGATTCGGAAGGCAACCGAGAGTCGCTGGAGAAAGCGAGGAGCACGCTCCTTACTGCTGGCTTTGTCATCCACGCCCAGATCCTGCATGGAGAAGTGGACGAGGCTCTGCACGCTTATCAGGCGGAGCAGGGAATTGATCTTCTCGTCATGGGGGCCTACGGCCACTCGCGCATTAGACAATTTCTGGTAGGCAGTACAACGACGATGATGCTCAGCACAGCCACCATGCCGATACTGTTGCTTCGTTGAGTAGCTGCAAGTACACGAATTGGGTCGCATCTAACAAATACAGGTGCGACTCAGTGGATGCCAAACGAAGTGCAGTACCAAAAACCGAGACTCACTTATTCAAACGCAGGGAGGCTTGGCGTAGCTACTGCCTTAGCCTCTGCTACCCAAGCATCAAAGCCTCCAGCGATAGAAGACACATTGACGTAGCCCATCTCACCCAGAGCTAAGGCAGAAAGAGCAGCTCTTCCGCTCGTTTTGCAATAAAGAATTATCTTTAAGTCTCGGATAGCGAGTTCTGGCGTGCTGCTAAGCCTGAACTCCAAAATCCCACGTGGAATGTTTACTGCGCCAGGGATATGGCCAGCGCTGTACTCATCTGGCTCCCGTACATCGATCAGTAGATCAGCTTCCTCTACTGCAGCATCTGCTGAGCCAAGGTCTATTTCTCTGATGTGTAATTTAGCTTCTGTCACAAGATCATGTGAGCTTTTCATTTAAGATTTAATCTCATTTGCGTCGAGTTTTTCAATTCAGGATGCGGGCTGCACCCGCCTCGACACCATGGCCCTAGGCATTCATTATGTAAATATATATATTATATAAATTCTAAATGAGTCGGCAGTTATGCAACGCCCTGAAAATGAACTCGATATCCAGCAACTGCGAGCTAGCGCTGAAGCTGCTGGCCAGCTACTGAAAGTGCTGGCGAACCCTGATCGATTGCTCCTTCTCTGCCAACTGTCGCAGGGTGAGTTAAATGTGACCGATTTAGAGGCCTTGTCGGGCATTCAGCAACCTACGTTGTCTCAACAACTCGCGGTGCTACGTAGCAAGAGCATGGTGGAAACGCGACGCGCGGGAAAGCAAGTCTATTACCGAATCAGCAGCTCTGCCGCGCTTGCGGTGATCCATGTCCTTTATCAGCACTTCTGTGCAGGAGATGCAAAATGAGCATTGATTGGATCAACTTTACGCCTTGGACTTCCGTAGGCGGAGGGGCCTTGATAGGTCTGGCGGCTAGCTTGTTCGTTCTCGCAAATGGTCGCATCGCAGGCATCAGTGGGCTGATTGGAAGCGTGATGCAATTTGGCAGTGAAGGCTGGAGCGAGAAGGCGCTGTTTCTTCTTGGCCTAGTGATTGCTCCGTTGTTGTGGGGAGCGTTCACCTTATTACCGGAGATCGAGATCAAGGCTGAGTGGCCCGCTCTGATTATTGCGGGGCTGCTCGTAGGCGTGGGCACCCGTTACGGCTCCGGCTGTACAAGCGGTCATGGCGTTTGTGGGATCTCTCGACTGTCAGCCCGCTCGATCACTGCAACGATGTGCTTTATGTTCGCCGGTTTTGCAACGGTGTACGCCATTCGTCATGTGGTGGGAGCATGAAAATGATCAAGCTGAGCGCATTTTTTGCAGGACTGATCTTCGGCTTCGGGCTTCTTCTGGCAGGTATGGCGAACCCCGCCAAGGTGTTGGCATTTCTTGATGTGGCCGGGGCCTGGGATCCGTCACTCGCCCTGGTGATGGGAGGAGCTATCGCAGTGGCGGCTATCCCCTTGAATTGGGCGCGCAAGAACAAGCAATCGTTGCTTGGTGCCCCCATGCAGTTACCGATGAAACGGGAGTTGGATGCCCGCTTGATTGGCGGCAGCCTGGTGTTTGGTATCGGTTGGGGAATTGCGGGGATCTGCCCTGGGCCAGCGGTCGCTATTCTGCTTACGGGGCACGGGAAAATCATCATATTCGTATTGGCCATGTTGGCGGGTATGTACTTGTTCTCTCTATTAGAACGTCGGCGCACGGCCTGATTAGGTGATAGCCATGAAAGCGAATGACTGAAGCACGGTCAGACGTCTACACACGCTGACCAGATCGATTTCACCTATTGAGAGCCAAGGGGTATTTGATGTCAGACCTGAACGATCCACGAGTCTTCTTTGCTGCTGAGCGAACCTTGCTGGCCTGGAACCGAACCAGCCTTTCGCTGATGGCGTTTGGCTTTGTAATTGAACGATTCGGACTACTGCTGCAAATGCTCAAGCCAGGTGTTTTGAGCGCTCCAGGAAAACATTTTTCTTTCTGGATCGGACTCGCTTTTCTAATGCTGGGCTCATCGGTTGCCTGTTGGTCATCCTGGCAGTACAAAAAGGTGGTAAAGACCCTCAAGCCTGTTGAGATCCCCCTTGGCTACAGCGTCAATGCTGGCCCTGGCATCAATGTCATCACGGCAATCCTGGGCGTTTTGCTCGTTGCGTATTTGTCCATTATGTAAGCAAGACAGACCTTCGTTCGGCTCCCGACATCGCCCTCCGCATAAGAGGGTAAACGGCAGCCCCAGGGCTTTACACCGATGCAGACGAGCATTTTCAACGAGCAAACGAGTGAAGGTTCTCGATTCACACGTATTTCAAAATATTTCTGAAAATGCCGAAACTGTCATCGGATAGAAATATTTAAAGAATTAAATCGTCACTTCTCCGATAGGTGGATACCTCCACTTAACTCCTTTCATTGAGGTGTTGTCGTGATGTTGCTGACTAAAAAAAGCCTGTCTGTCTTACTGGCTTCCCTCTGCATGAGTGGCCTTGCTCATGCGACCGATGTTACCGGTGCGGGCTCCAGCTTTGTCTATCCGGTTTTGTCCAAGTGGTCGCAGGACTACAGCAAAAGCTCCAGCAACCGTATCAATTACCAGTCGATTGGATCGGGTGGCGGTATCGCTCAGATCAAAGCGGCAACAGTAGATTTTGGTGCGTCTGACGCACCGTTGTCTGCCGATGATCTCAAGGCCGGTGGCCTAGGCCAATTTCCCAGTGTGATTGGCGGCATCGTGCCGGTGATGAACATTGAGGGTGTAGCGCCGGGCCAATTGAAGCTCGATGGTGAGACCTTGGCGAAAATCTTCTTGGGTGAGATTACAGTCTGGAACGATCCGGCCATCGTCGCCCTGAACCAGGGCATGAAACTGCCAGACAGTAAAATCACCGTCGTCCACCGTTCTGACGGCTCTGGCACCTCATACAACTTCACCAACTACCTCTCCAAAGTGAGTGATGGCTGGAAATCGAAAATCGGTTTCGGCACGACTGTGCCTTGGCCGGTTGGTGTGGGTGGTAAAGGCAACGAAGGTGTCTCGGCCTACGTGAAGCAGATCAAAAACTCAATCGGTTATGTTGAGTACGCCTATGCCCTGCAAAATAAAATGACGCACGCGCAACTGAAGAACGCCGCCGGGAAATTCATTCAGCCCAATGCCAAAGCCTTCCAAGCGGCTGCCGACACTGCGGACTGGGCTAACGCCAAAGACTTCAACCTGATCATGACCAACGCGCCTGGCGATAGCGCATGGCCGATCACGGCGACCACTTGGATCATCATGTACAAACAGCCGAAGAATGCCGAGCAAAGCCAAGCTGCCTTCAACTTCTTCAAATGGTCGTTGGAGAAAGGCCAGCAACAGGCCTCTGCGCTGGACTATGTAGCCCTGCCTGACTCTCTGGTGAAGCGTATCGAAGGTTACTGGAAGTCTGACTTCGCCCATTGATTCAGCAACACTCAAACCCCTTCCTCAAGCAAGTTTTGCCTGGCGAAGGGGTTTGTTTGTGAGTAGACGTATGATGAACGACACAGTCCAACCTTTGACCATGACCCTCCACGTTGGCGACGTTACGAGTGATAAGCGTGCGGCTCGCGATCAGCGTCATGATCTCTGGTTCAAGCGTTCAATGCTGGGCGCGGCAATGCTGGTGCTTTTGCTACTGGCGAGCATCGCCGCCTCGACACTTTGGGGCGGTAGTCTTGCGCTCAAGACTTTTGGCCTAGACTTTCTGACAAGCACTGAGTGGGATGCCGTCAACAATCACTTCGGTGCATTGGTGCCGATTTACGGCACCTTGGTGACCTCTTTTCTGGCGTTGCTGATTGCCGTTCCCGTCAGCTTTGGCATTGCGATTTTCCTTACTGAAGTAGCACCGCCTTGGCTGCGGATGCCCGTCGCCTCGGCGGTTGAATTACTTGCGGGAATCCCATCGATTATCTATGGCATGTGGGGGCTGTTCGTTTTCGGCCCGTTCATGGCAGAGCATCTATCGCCCTGGATCAATGACTATCTGGGTGAACTTCCTTTGGTCGGTTCGCTGTTTCAGGGGCCGCCATTAGGAATTGGCATGCTGACAGCGGGCATTGTGCTGGCAATCATGATCATGCCCTTCATCACCTCTGTCATGCATGAGGTGTTCCGTAGTGTTCCCACAACCCTAAAGGAGTCTGCTTACGCGTTAGGTAGCACTACTTGGGAAGTGGTCTGGGACATTGTCCTGCCTTACACGCGATCTGCGGTTGTCGGGGGCATTTTTCTAGGGCTCGGACGGGCATTGGGCGAGACCATGGCGGTGACTTTCGTGCTGGGTAATGCTCAACAGTTCTCCGCCTCCTTGCTGATGCCAAGCAGTTCCATCGCGTCAGTCATTGCCAACGAGTTCAGCGAAGCCTATACCGACCTGCATCGCTCCGCGCTCATCGCGCTGGGTTTCCTGCTGTTTGTCGTCACCTTTATTGTCTTGGCGTTAGCACGACTCCTACTGATGCGGCTGTCACGCAAGGAGGGTCTATGACTGGTAACGAACGTCTCTACCAAATCCGAGCCTTCAAGAATCGGCTAGCAATGGTACTCAGTTGTGGCGCCACAGCCTTCGGCCTCATTTGGTTGGTCTGGATTCTGTTGACTACGGTAATAAACGGATTCCAGGCGCTCAATCTTCGTCTCTTTACACAGATGACACCGCCGCCCGGTACGGAAGGTGGACTGGCAAATGCGTTCTATGGCAGTGCCCTGATGTCCGCTATCGCCCTGCTCATCGGTACGCCCATTGGCTTGATGGCGGGAATCTGGCTAGCGGAGTTCGCACGACACTCGCGCCTGGGCAACACAGTCCGCTTTATTAACGACATTCTGCTTTCGGCACCGTCCATTGTGCTGGGTCTGTTCATTTACACCGGCGTCATCCTGCCGTTGAACATACTGACTAACCACCAAGTCGGCTTCTCCGCTATCGCCGGCGCTCTGGCACTGGCGCTATTGGTGATTCCAGTGGTGGTGAGAACCACTGACGAGATGCTTCAACTGCAACCCTCAACCATGCGGGAAGCCGCACTGGCGTTAGGCGTCCCGCAATGGAAACTGACTCTGCAAATCGTACTGCGAGCTGCAAAAGCAGGCGTGGTGACCGGGGTGCTTCTCGCACTGGCCAGAATCACTGGTGAAACAGCGCCGCTGCTGTTTACAGCGTTCGGCAACCAGTTCTGGAGCAGCAATCTTCTGAAACCGATTGCCAGCGTGCCCGTAGTGGTTTTCCAGTACGCCATGAGCCCATTCGATGACTGGCACTCCCTAGCCTGGGCTGGCGCATTGGTGCTGACCTTGTTTGTACTGGTACTCAGCTTACTGTCCCGCTTGATCCTTTTACGCAATAGGTTGACCTGATGAATAGCCGTGACCTTGCCGACGAAAGAACAAAAATTCGCGTTCGTGGCCTGGAGTTTTTTTACAACAGCCAGCGCTCTCTTAAGTCCATCGATATGGATATTCCAGAGAAACGCATCACTGCGATCATTGGCCCTTCAGGTTGCGGGAAGTCGACGTTACTGCGGGTATTCAACCGCATCTACGCCATGTACCCGAAGCAGGAGGCGCGCGGCGAGGTGCTGCTTAACGGAGAGAATATTCTCGCGCCGGATTACTCGATGAACCGGCTACGTAGCCATATCGGCATGGTATTTCAGAAGCCAGTGCCGTTTCCGATGTCCATTTACGACAACGTTGCCTACGCCGTGCGCCACCATGAACAACTCTCCCGGTATGAGATGGATGCCCGCGTAGAGCAAGCCCTCAATGGTGCAGCGCTTTGGGACGAGGTAAAGGACAAGCTCAAACAAAGCGCACAAAGCCTGTCGGGTGGTCAGCAACAGCGCCTGTGTATCGCTCGCACCATCGCGCTGCGCCCCCAAGTATTACTTCTGGATGAGCCGACTTCCGCACTTGACCCAATCTCAACCGGGCGCATAGAGCAGTTGATTACTGAGTTGAAAGAGCAATATACCGTCATCATCGTGACCCACAACATGCAGCAAGCGGCTCGGGTTTCGGACTACACCGCCTTTATGTTTATGGGCGAATTGATTGAGCATGATGTGACCGATACCATCTTCACCAAACCAAAAATGAAGCAGACGGAAGACTACATTACAGGTCGCTTTGGATAACCAATCCCTTTCCTTCAGTACATAAGCTCTCAGCCCCTAGAGCGGCAAGGAGTTCGTCAGCTTGGTGAGAACATTAGTGGCCATCGCCATAAGCGCATCGTTTGGAGGGTGGCTACGCAGTATTTTGGGGTCGAAGCTCAAGGCTTTGTTTCCTAGCATGCCCGCAGGAGCGCTCGTAGCGAATTTAGTCGGGGGGTACTTCATTGGCCTGACCATCGGCTTTTGGGCGGATTCGCCGCTGCTCTTTCCTCGTTGGCACCTTGCGATCATCACAAGCTTTTGCATAGGGCTCGCGGTCTTCTCGCTAGCCTCGGCAGGATCGGCTACGTTAAGCCACAAAGAACGGTTTATTCCTGCAATTGGGGCTATCTCGCTTCATGTCATAGCGTTGTTTGCCATGACTGCGTTAGGAGCGCTCACATTCCAGTGGGTAGACGACATCGAAGCAAATGTCCTTGGGCATCGAGGATGCTGACTCAACTGGATGTTTTCGTCCCTGCCAAGTCAGATCAGTGGGCATCATTTGAGATTGTCAGTGAGGTGAATCACGGCTGGATATCATCCGTCCAGATTCAGGCCTTTGCCTCTCCCGTGTCGTCCTTCACATCAAACAATCCTGCAAAAAAAAGATGAAGTGTGTCCCAGGTACGCACCCACCAACCACCTGCTTCTCCCGCTTCTAACGCTATGAGTGATCGGGTAGTAAGTTTATTTACACCGTCATACAGCTCAAAACTCCCGACTACATCGCCGACAGCAATAGGAGCTTGTAGAGCGTTATTAATGTGTAGGCGCGTTTCTACCTTGCGACCACTATTCTTGGGTAGCGTGAGTGTCACATCATCGCGCAAGCCAACAGCGATTACGTCCTTGTCGCCTTTCCAAAGTCGCGGTTGAGCTAAAATTTTTCCGCCTTTCTGATAGGTATTCGTCTCAAAATTGCGAAAGCCATAGCTCAGGATCTTTTGAGCATCTTCCGCACGACTGTTCATCGTGGTCGAGCCAAATACTGCACTGATTAGGCGCCGCCCATCACGAACAGCAGAAGTCACCATGCAGTATCCGGCTTCCTCAGTATGGCCAGTCTTGAGGCCGTCAACACTCGGATCGCGCCAAAGGAGAAGATTCCGATTGGGTTGGCGAATGTTGTTCCAGGTGAAATATTTGTGCGCGTACAACGAGTAGTAAGCTGACTCATCGGTGATGATCGCCCGTGCAAGCCGAGCCATATCATGAGCTGAAGAATAGTGTTCAGGTGCCGGCAAGCCTGTAGGGTTCACAAAGTGGGTGTCAGTCAGCCCAAGTTTATTAGCTGTGACATTCATCAACCCAGCAAACGCATCTTCGCTACCCGCGATATGCTCAGATAGCGCCACACTGGCGTCATTGCCAGAGTCGATCACCACGCCGCGCAGTAGGTCTCGCACAGGCACAACGGCGCCCGGATCAAGAAACATTCTAGAACCGCCCGTTCTCCAGGCATTCTCACTGACAGTGACCGGGTCGTCGACCTTGAGGCGCCCAGCCTGTATCTCATTGGTAGCGACATAAACGGTCATCAATTTGGTCAGGCTGGCTGGGGGCAAGCGCATATCAGCGTTTTGGCTATCTATAACCGTACCGGTCGCTGCATCCATAAGCACCCAGGATTTTGCGCTCAGTTGCGGTGCTGCGGGGATCATCGCTCTCGGGGTAGGTGACGCAGGACTTGGGGTTGATACTGGAGCCGCCCAAGCTGGTGTCAAAAAAGAACACACAAGAATGAGTGTAAGCCGCAATTTAGGGTGTTTCACAAGTGCCCGCCTCGGATAGCAGAAAGACGCGCCAAACTAAGTTAGGACTTGTGATCGCTCAAATTAACCCAGGTTAAAATAAATTTAACTTGGCGCGGCAAGGGATGCTTTCACCTCTGGCAAAGGACAGATAATCGACACCGTGGCTCCGCAACCACGCGGTGACTCTTGGATGCTCAATACGAATCCATGCAACCGAACGATTGCCGATACCAGAGAAAGCCCCAACCCATGTCCAGGTTGCTGGCGAGTAGAGTCGACGCGATAAAGCCTGCGAATCACGCTTTCACGTTCTTCCTCAGGGATTCCAGGGCCATTATCAGAGACCTCGATATTGAGCGAGTTACCCGCCAGATAGCCCCTAAAGTGAATGACACCACCCTCGGGAGTAAATTTGATGGCGTTATCCAAAAGATTAACCAACGCCTCGAACAGAAGAGAAACATCACCCGATAAAGCCGGAAGATCCGCTGAAATCTCAAGGAGCAGTGTTAGCCCCTGTTCCTGTGCCAACGGTTCGAAAAATTCGTGCGCCTGCGTTATTAGGGCCGCAGGTTGAAAAGATTCAAATCCTGACCTTCTCCTCGTATCTTCAAGTTCAGATATTCGCAGCAGCCCTTGGAAGCGCAACATGATGGATTCGCTTTCTTCCAGTGCCATGTTCAAGGTCTCTGCATGAGAGCTATCCAGGGGTAACTGCTGTAGCTGGTCAAGATGGGCACGCAGGCGAGTCAGGGGTGTACGCAGATCGTGCGCAATACCGTCACACGCCCCCTTAACCTCATGCATAAGCTGCTCTATATGCTCGAGCATGACGTTGACAGCATTGGCCAACATGTCGAGCTCATCGCGGCGTGGAGACAGCGGAAGTCGTTCGCCGAGATTGCCCGATACGATACTTTCAGTGCAGCTTTGGAGTCGCTGTACCCTGCGTAGGGGCCTTCGCCTCAGGAGCCACCAACCGATCAGCCCAGGGATAAGGGTAAGAGAAAACCCCCAAAATAATGCTTGCTCGATAATACCGCCGACTGCGGAGATAGAGCCCCCATCGCGCGACAGGATCAAAATTCGACCATCGTCACGATGCTGCATCAGTGCATGACTGCTTCGGGTTTGCTCTCGTGGCAATGCAATGCTCAATCCTCTCTCGAGATAATGTACCTGGCCGTCACCTGGCAGACTTGCTCGCAAACGAAGCAGGTCGCCGGCGATATGGGTGCCGTCAGCTTCAAATAAGCCGTAGGCGTCGATCCCCGACGTCGAATACACCTCACTAGCGGCCAACTCGTCTTTTAGGCTGGCATCATCAATTTTTTGGTAATAGTGGGCTCGCTGCATCAATGTCCGCTCGGCAACAGCTCCGAGATAGGTTGATATTTTCCAATAAAGCACACCTGTAAAAACGGCTCCCCAAGCGATAAAAAACAAGGCGTAGAGCCCAAGAAGGCGGCTATTGGAGGAACGCCAACGCTCATTCCTGGGAGGCAAGAACATAACCAGAACCGCGTATGGTTTGAATAACGGGTGAATTTCCACCCTCGATTTTTTTACGCAGGCGACCGATATGGACATCAATAATGTTCGTGCCTGGATCGAAGTGATATCCCCAAACTGCCTGGAAAAGCATGGTTCTAGTAACCAGCTGACCCGCGTTGCGCATGAAATAAGTGAGCAGTTTGAACTCGGTTGGGAGAAGTGGGATCTGCACGCCCTCGCGACTGAGTGACTGCTCAATAAGATCAATATGGAGGTTGCCGACGCTCAGTAGGCGCTCACTCACACCGGCAAGCGGGCGCCTCAGCAGCACCTCCACCCTGGCGATCATTTCAACCGTAGAGAACGGTTTGGTCAGGTAGTCGTCGCCCCCTGAACGAAGCCCTTTGACCCGCTCATCGACATCTGACAATGCGCTGATCATCAAGACTGGCGTCTGAATACCGAGGCTTCGCAGCGTACTGATTATCGTCAAACCATCAAAATCAGGCAGCATCCGGTCAAGTGTTATCACATCATGCCCGCCAGAAATGGCCGCTGATAATCCATCACGACCGTTCGCCGTCCATAGAACTTCGAATCCATGGGAGGTCAGCGTGTTAACAATAGCCTTGGCTGTAACCTCATCGTCCTCTATCACCAGCGCGCGATTCATTTTTACTCCACACAACGATTGCAAACCTAAAGCTCGAGCGAGCTCCAAGCGCCGTAGGCTTTAAAGATCAGTGCAGCCTAGGTAGGGTGCATCGGGCGGTAAACTAAATATTTCTTAACCATCCTTAATTTCGTCTTTGCTTGAAAGGTGCCTATTTTTTCGCGCCCCCACTGCTAAATCTCATCTCTACACTCGATTCAGGATATCCCGTCATGACGAAGACCTTATCGAGGCTCGCATTGGCTTGCTTGTTTCTATTTGCAGATGGCATTGAGGCACAGGATGCCACTCCCACCAAAACGCTTACCCTCTTTACGACAGGAGGCTTCATCGCGGCGATTCAATCCATAGCCCCCCTTTATGAAAAAACGACAGGAATCAGCCTGGTAATTAAAGAATCCCCGCCCACCGGCAATACGCCAACGGCAATCGAAAATCTGTTGGAGAGCGGTCAAAAAGCAGATGTTGTAATCATGGAGGACTGGGAGCTGCGAAAGCTTATAGATCAAGGCCATTTGCAAAAAACGAGTCGAATTGAGCTTGCCAAGTCGTTCATTGCCATGGCCGTCCGCAAAGGCGCTAAAAAGCCCGATATAAGCACCATGAAGAACTTCAAAAAGACGTTGCTCAACGCAAAGTCTCTGGCTCTATCGGATACGCCCAGCGGAACATACCTGTCACGTATTCTCTTCCCTCAAATGCACATCTCAGAAAGGTTGAGGATCAAAACCAAAACGATTTCCGCGAAGCCTGTCGCAGAAGCAGTAGCCCGTGGCGAAGCGGAGATAGGCTTCCAACAATTGAGTGAGCTGATGCACATTGAAGGCATCGATGTGATTGGGCTTATCCCCGATCAGGTTCAGAAAATGACAATGTACTCAGCGGCCATCACCACAGGCAGCGTGCAGCAAGAGGAGGCTGCCACGCTATTAAAGTTCCTCAGTTCAGAGGCCGCTAGGAGTGCCATGAAGCTAGGCGGATTAACACCTGTTCGATGAACCCTGCTAGGAGCTGTGTGCTCTCTATTGGGCCACCGCCAGGATTGTAGTTGCTTTATGGTCGGTTATTTGAGGAGGCGATTTCGTTTGCCGACTCAAGCTTAAGCCATCAAGTTCTTGAGGGCTTAACGTGGCCCCTCTGTCAGACAGAATCAAGGCAAGAACTAGAATGGTAAAGCCTACTAACACTGGGAATGAGCCCAACCAGAATTGGATGCGTCGGCGGCGCTGGTATGCGTCCATTTTTACTAGCCCCTGTCGGCGTTGGCGAGTATTTCTCGCTTACTTATACTTCTGTTGCTCAATGCAATTTCTACCATCGATTACTAATAAGCACCAGGCTCCCACTATCTGATTTGACCTCCCTCAGGTCAGAAGCCGGAGAGCTTGCAAAGCAGCAAGGTGCCCCGGATAGAACCAGTAGCCCCATTGCCCGACCGGCCAGACCTTGAAGGTGAAAGTCTGACGAAGAAGCCAGAGCCCGATCAGGGGAGCCGCGAACGCGGAGCTCAAAGCCAACAATGAATAGATTTCCAAGTCCATCGCCCTGGTCACGATGCTGCTGCGGGTATTGCTCAACAGGCATAGAGCCGCTGGCAGCAACCAAAGAACACCGGGGCTCTTGATCGCTAACAAGACCGCCGATGGAAGGAGTGCTCCGTAGAAGCCATACATCAGTGGATCATCCAGCACGTAGGCAACTGCGGCGGCCATCAACGCCGTAGCGCCGCTCAACAAGGTGCGATATTGCAATCCCCACGCAATCAATAGCCCTAATGCCAGGGTAACCAACACGTTGAATGATCCCGAGGTGCTGATGTAGCGATAAGGCACTTCTGAAATGGCAGCAAACAACAGCATCAACGCAAGGTATCGACCATTCGTCGCCGTCAGCAATTCGCCCGGTTTGGAGCGCGCCACGTTGGCCGCAATGGCGACACAGAACAGCGGAAAAGACAGTCGTCCCAGAATAAACAGATTGCTCATCTCCGGCCACACCAAGCGCAAGTGATCGATAACCATGGTCAGCATCGCCAGCCACTTGATCAGATCCAGGCTAATGCTTCGGTTCTTGAGTGAAGGATGCGGGGTTGTATTAGCCGTCGTCATGTCCATCCCAATGTGACTGCGGTAAGCACGAGATAACGCACGCCCTTGGCCAGGGTGACGATCAGTAGGAAACTCCAAAATGGTTCGCGCATGACTCCGGCGACGACCGTCAGCGGATCGCCAATGATGGGCACCCAGCTCAGCAACAGTGACCAGCGCCCGCTGCGCATATAGGAGTGCTGGGCTTTTTCTAACTTGCTCTCGCTCAAGGGGAACCAGCGCTTGTGGCGGAATCGCTCAACAGAACGGCCCACAAACCAGTTCAGTGCGGAGCCAAGAACGTTGCCAAAAGTGGCGACCGCCAAGAGCGTAGATACGACGTACCGGTCGGAGAGCAACATTCCGACCAGCACGGCTTCAGACTGCATTGGCAATACCGTGGCGGCACCGAATGCCGCCAGGAATAGACCAACGTAGCTGGTGAGTTCAAACACGAAAGAGTCGCCTCAAGCGTTCAAGCCGATCCAGCCATGGAAGCCCACGTAGAGACCAACACCGATGATCAGGACACTGGAGAGGTAGGGCGCACGACGCGCAACGGTGCCGAACCACGGCCAACGGTTGGACGCCTGCTTGGCGCCAATCGCGGCTGCAGCACCGACGGTTACCAGTGTGAGTGCCAGACCAATGCTAAAACACAGGACTAGCACGCCACCCAAGGCGACCTCTTTGACCTGAAGACATAGCAACAGAACGGTGATAGCAGCCGGACAAGGAATCAAACCACCAGTCAGACCGAACATGATGATTTGGCCGGTGGTGACTTCGCGGTTAGTGAAGCGTTTACGGATATCGTTAGCATGAGCACGTTCGTGTGCATCCTGATAGCCGTCAATCGACAACTCCAGGCCTTCCAGTTCGGAATGCACATGGCCGTGATTATGCTCCTGGTAGTCCAAGTCATAATCATGGGAGTGCCCCGCGTGCCCAAGACTCAAGCGAGCACTGAACTCATGAGGCTCGGGGATATCGACTGCCGATTCCAGGAAGCCCTCGCGCTCGACGAAGGTGAACGACTGGGTGCTGCCGTCCGGACGGGTAGTCATCAGACGAACATCTGAGGCTGCCCAAGCGTGCCCGGTCAATGTCTTCATGCGCCAGTGCGGTGGCACACCGTCTTCGAAGATCGACAGCTCAACACGACCATGGCCAGTATCGATTCGGTGGGTTTCATCATGATGGCCGTGGTCATGCTCGCCATGGTGGTGATCATCACCTTGCTCGAACTTGAACATCTGCTCACCGCGCCATGTACGCCAAAGCATCCACAGCGCAATTACGATGATCAGGGCAGAGGATGCTAGCTGGAAGTATGGCTCAGTGGTTTGAGCGTCCAGGCCTTTGCCCAGATACATGCCGCCGATGGCGACCAGCCACACTACGGCGGTGTGCGATAGCGTTGCAGCCAGCCCCAGCAATACGGCCTGTTTTACCGAGCCACGGATGGCCACGATGAAAGCCGCCATCATGGTTTTTGAATGGCCCGGTTCAAGCCCATGTAAAGCACCGAGCAGAATGGCGCTCGGGAAGTACAGCCAGGCGTGCGAACCACCCTGTTGCAAGAGTTCAGCGAAGTTGGGCATATCAGACCTAAAGGTACTTGGTGATTTGTTTGAAAGCTTCCAGCGGTGCACGCTCTCCATTGCCCAGCGCCGAAACGGTGTCCTCAAGGCAGTGATCAATGTGATCTTGGATGAGCGTTCGTTTTGCCTGACATACGGCTTTCTCAACTGCATGCAACTGCTGAGCAATGTCCACGCACTCACGACCCTCTTCGATCATGGTGATGATGCCGCGTAAATGGCCGTCCGCTCGTTTGAGGCGCTTGATGATCGCCTCATGACTTTGGTGGGTGTGGGGATGGCTGTGTTCGTGTTCGTGCTCACTCATGACTTGAGCCTCAGGCCTCAATGAATTACGCTGGCATCGTATCCCCCCTAGGGGGATACGGTCAAACGAATCAAAGCCCTACAAAACGAGTTGAAACCCGAACACTATGTTCAGCAAAACACTGACAATGACGGTGGTAATCGCACTTGCTCTCGCCATGTTTGTGGCTTGGGCCGGGCACACCTATACGTTGTCGGTGACATCGAAACAGCCAGCCTGGGAGATTGCGCAAGACGCACATCACTCCCATGAGCAGCAGGCAGAGATGTCGAGCGCGAGCTACTCGGATCATTACCACTCGCCGTTGACCCCTGACCATCAGCACGAAACGCCACAGCTCACGTCCGCGTTGAGTTTGGCTGCACAGCCAAAGCTGTCCATACGAGTTGATGCGCGCAGATATTCCGTTCCTCGTCCGCCGATTTTCTTGATCGAGCGTCCGCCCCGTCCTTCGTTCGCATCCTGACCATGGCCGCACTGCGGCCTTTGATCCCTGCAACGTAGGATTGATCTATGCATTCGCACTCAATGAGTGGCGTTGTCGCATTCACTGCGCCATCGCACCGCCCACTACTGCTGTTGTTTTTACTTGTCGCTGCACTTTTCCTCGGGATGCCCGAGGCGATGGCTCATGCCGTCGCGGAAGGTGACAAGGGCTTCATCCAGGAAAGTTCCGGCGTCATGTTGCTGCCCTTCATCTACATGGGCGCCAAGCACATGATGACGGGGTACGACCACCTGCTGTTTCTGTTCGGGGTGATCTTCTTCCTCTACCGCCTGAAAGACGTGGGGCTCTACGTCACGCTATTCGCTGTAGGCCACTCGGTTACGCTGCTGCTGGGCGTGCTGACCGAGATCAGCATCAGCTCCTACATCATCGACGCCATCATTGGTTTCTCTGTGGTGTACAAGGCGCTCGATAACTTGGGTGCATTCCAGCGCTGGTTCGGCTTCCAACCCAACACCAAGGTGGCCACGCTAATCTTCGGCCTGCTCCATGGTTTCGGTCTAGCCACCAAGATTCAGGAGTACGAGATCTCGCCTGATGGCCTGATTCCCAACCTGATCGCCTTCAACGTCGGCGTCGAGATCGGCCAATTGCTGGCCCTCAGCGCGATTCTCATTCTGATGGGGTATTGGCGGCGCACCGGCAGTTTCTGGCGCCACGCCTATACCGCCAACGTCGCCATGATGAGTGCCGGTTTCCTGCTGATGGGTTACCAGCTGACTGGCCTATTTGTCTCTGCGTAAGGAATTCTGACCATGTTCAATACTCCGCTTCCAACTGTTAATGAATTGCCCAGCACTCGCAAACTGTTACGTTCGACTGTCATTGCAATACTGGTTGCTGCCGGTCTTCTGGTAACGGTCGTAATGCCTTCGGAATACGCCATTGATCCTACAGGTTTGGGTCGAGCACTCGGGCTGACCCAGATGGGCGAATTGAAGATCATCCTTGCCCAAGAGGCTTTGGCGGATACAGCGCCACCTCAACAAGCCCCTTCAGCTCCGGCTCCGGCGCAGCAGGTTGCGCAAGTCCAACCTGTTGCGAAACCCGTTGCTCCGCCAGTGGCGATACCTACCTCTGCTCTGAAGACCAATCAAATCACCGTCATGCTCAAGCCTGGTGAAGGGAAAGAAATCAAACTGGAAGTCCTGAAGGGCAGGACTGTCAGCTATGAATGGACAGCGGTTGGCGGGCCAGTGAACTACGAGACCCATGGCGAGCCCTACAACGCTAAAAAAGGCTATTTCCACAGTTATGGTAAAGGCAAACAAGTCAAAGATAACCAGGGAGAATTTACCGCGATTTTTGACGGTACTCATGGCTGGTTTTGGCGTAACCGCAGCAACAGTGACGTGACCATTTCACTGAAAGCCACCGGCGATTACTTGAGCGTCAAACAGTAATCCTATGCGGCGATGGCTGTTCTGCTGTCGAAAGGCAGCGTTCAGCCTAACCACGGAAATTTCTTTATCCATTTTTTGAAGAGTGCTCCCGTGAAAACTCAAACGACCCTGATCCGTTCGATGCTCCTGATCTGCTTCCTTGGCCTGATGGCGGCATGCGATGGTGGCGAAAAACTTCATACCGCCGAAAGTGCTGAACACGGCCACTCACACGAGTAAAACCCTGCAAAGATAAAGCTAAATTTGCGAGGTTATTGAAGGGCTGGCATTTGGATCGGCGTGGCCGGCACTTCTTGGGTTGTCCAATCCAGGGAGTTAAACCGGCCACGTTGAGCCAGAGGGACTACTCGTCGACGGATGCTAGACACTGATACTTACCGAAGGCTTCGATATCTATCGTAGCCATGCAACCGATACCGAGCGCTATGCTGTCATGGCGCAAACCCAACCCTTGACCGCCACCTATTGGCAGGCTTCAGGTTGGCAGAAACTGCCGGCGCGGCATATCGATCTGATGGACGAGACGAATGGGCACCTGATGTTCCAGTGAGCAGATGATCTGACCTGAGGAATTATTGACTCTTCAGCAACAGTAAGAGAAGAGCTGTTGAGGCAAGCAATGCCCCCACGACGAAGGTGCTGTCTGATCCGATGCTTTGCCATAGCCAGCCCGCAAGAACACTGGCGATCAGCATGCATACACCACTGACCAAATTGAAAATACCGAAGGCGGTGCCCTTAAGTTTTCCAGGCGCTTTATCGGCTACAAGCGAGGCAAGAATGCCTTGGCTGAATCCCATATGAAGCCCCCACAATGCAACGCCCAGCATCATCGTGATGGCAAAGCTGGACTGAGCAAGCACCAGATCCGCTAGGATGAGTAATCCCATCCCCACAACGAGCAGTTTCGTACGGCTGATACGATCAGATAGCCAACCGGCAGGGTAAGCAGACAAGGTATAGAAAAGTGCCATTACCACCATCACCAGTGGAGTCCAGGTGGCCGAAAAGCCTAACTGTTGGGCCCGTAATACCAGAAACGCTTCACTGAACCGGGCTAGTGTAAATACCCCGCCAATGACAACAACCCACCAGTACCCAGACGAGAAGTCGAGCAAGGCTCTCCAATGAATCGGAGAGCGAAATTTGTGTTCACTGGGGGCGTGTACGGGCTCTTTTACTCCTGTGACAATTAGAGTCACCGCTATTGCTGCAGGAATCACTGCAACCCACAGTACAAGCTGTATGTCTGCGAGCCACAACATCAGCAATATGGCCAGAGCGGGGCCAAGAACGGCTCCTACGGTATCCATCGATTGTCTTAACCCAAAGCAGGCGCCCCGGATCTCTGGTGGCGAAACATCTGCGACCAGTGCATCTCGCGGTGCGCCACGAATCCCTTTACCGATACGATCCAGAAAGCGAGCAGTGAAGACCACCTCAACCGAGTGAGCCAAAGGGAAAAGCGGCTTGGTCAGGGCGGCCAAACCATATCCAAGTAGCATTAGTCCTTTGCGTCGCCCTATAAAGTCGCTGATGGCGCCAGAGAATATTTTGACGAACATGGCGGTCGACTCGGCAATCCCCTCTATCACCCCTACAGTCAATGCACTCGCGCCCAACGTAGTGACTAAAAACACAGGCAGCAAACTGTGTACCAGCTCAGACGATAGATCCATGAACAGGCTAACAAAGCCCAACGCCCAGATCGTGCGCGGAATCCGAAGACGCTCAACATTTGTATTAGGACTATCGCTGCTCATATTTTCATCCTGTACTCGTCGGTGCCGCAGAGAGGTATGGAAAGGCAGCGCCCCTTCCACGTGACTATCTCACTCGCGTGGACTGCAGATAGTAGTAGGAAGAAATGGTGCCCAAGATATGGAGGTTACACGGTAACCGTCCGGCCAGCACCCTCTCCTGACAGCCCTCCAAATTGGCCAAGATAGTGGACACCATTTTTTAGTGGACACTATCTTGGATACAGTTGCCCCCGCTCGTCGAACCGGCCGCCGCCCCAACTTCCCGTTGGACTTCAAACGCCAGGTCGTTGAGGCCACGTTTCAGCCTGGCGCCTCCGTGTCGTTGATCGCTCGTGAGCATGACGTCAATGCCAACCTGGTGTTTCGCTGGCGGCACCAGTATCAGGAAGGAGCCTTCGGCCCGGTTAACCAGAGTGCAACATTTTTGCCTGTCCAGGTGATCGAGGCGTCGCCGGATGTCTCGCAAGCCGCCCGGCCTCAATTCGAGTTTCATTCCGAGCTGGTTGTTGAAGTGGGTAAAGCCACGCTACGCATCACTGGCACGCCAGAACCGCAGACCTTGCAACTCATCTTGCAGCAGTTACTGCGATGATTGCTCCTCCTGCTGGAACCCGCATCTGGATCGCCGCCGGCGTCACGGACATGCGCCGTGGCTTCGACGGTTTAGCCGCGCTGGTGCAGACTCAGCTTGAAGCCGATCCTTTCTCGGGTCAGATCTTTGCTTTTCGCGGACGGCGCGGTGACCGGATCAAACTGCTATGGTGGGACGGCGACGGGTTGTGCCTGTTTTGCAAACGGCTGGAACAAGGGCGCTTCGTCTGGCCGCAAGCAACCAGCGGCAGCGTGTCGCTGACGGCTGCGCAGTTGTCGATGCTGTTGGAAGGCATTGATTGGCGCAGGCCAATTCGTACAGCGCCCGTCCTCGCGGTCTGACTTGCCACGCTGAAAAAATCCCAAGTAACATTCGGTCATGACTCTCGCGACCGACTCCCTGCCTAACGATCTTCAAGCCTTGAAGGCTCTGGTCTCTGCCCAGCGGGCAGAGATTGAGCGTTTGAAAATGATGATCGCCAAGCTGCGTCGTATGCAGTTCGGTCGCAGCTCCGAGCAACTGGACGCGATGATCGATCAGCTCCAACTGAGTCTTGAAGAGTTGCAAGTCAGCCAGACTGAACTGACACCGCCAACCGAACCGCCATCTCGCCCTGTCTCTCGGCGCAAGCCATTACCTGAACACTTGCCTCGCGAAATTCACGTCCATCAGCCTGAATCAAAATGTTCTGGCTGCGGTGGGAAACTTCGCCATTTGGGCGAGGATGTGTCGGAGGTGCTGGAGTACGTCCCGGCGCGTTTCAAAGTGATCCGCCATGTTCGCCCGAAGCTGGTTTGCCGCTGCTGCGAGCACATCGCTCAGGTGCCGGCACCGAGTCGCCCGATAGCCCGAGGCCTTGCAGGCCCTGGGCTACTGGCCCACGTGCTGGTCTCCAAGTTTGTTGACCATTTGCCGCTGTATCGGCAATCCGAGATTTACGCCCGTGAGGGCGTGGAGCTGGAGCGCTCAACCCTGGCCGACTGGGTCGGCCAGAGCAGTCAATTACTCAGGCCGCTGATCAGCGCCCTTGAACGCCATGTCATGAGCGGCCATAAAGTCCATGCCGACGACACGCCGATTGGTGTACTTGCGCCGGGCAACGGCAAAACCAAAACGGCTCGCCTGTGGACGTACGTGCGGGACGACCGACCTGCGGGCGACTCAACACCGGCAGCGGTATGGTTTGCCTACTCGCCGGATCGCAAGGGGCAACATCCCCGCGCTCATCTCAAGAGTTTCAGCGGGATCTTGCAGGCTGACGGCTACGCCGGTTTTGCTCAGCTTTATGCTAAAGGCACCATTCAGGAAGCCGCCTGCTGGGCTCACGCCCGCCGCAAGTTTTACGATGTCTACAAAGATCAGGCTTCACCACTTGCCAGCGAGGCGCTGCAACGGATTGCGGCCCTGTATGCCATCGAGAGCGAGATCCGAGGACAGCCGCCAGATCAGAGAAAAGCGGTTCGACAAAGCCGGGCCAGTCCGCTGCTGGAACAACTACACGCATGGCTTAACCAGACGCTGACTCAACTGTCGAAAAAATCGGCATTGGGCGGTGCGATCCTCTATGCCCTCAACCGGTGGCAGGCGCTGACGCGTTACTGCAATGACGGCCGAATCGAAATCGACAACAATGCCGCCGAACGCGCGTTACGCGCCGTCGCATTGGGTCGAAAAAATTACCTGTTTGCCGGTTCCGATGCAGGCGGAGAACGAGCGGCTGCGATTTACAGCCTGGTGGGCACTGCCAAGTTAAACGGGTTAAATCCACAGGCCTATCTGACCTACGTGCTTGAGCGCATTGCCGAACACTCGATCAATCGGGTGAGCGAGTTGCTGCCCTGGAACATTTCTTTGAACCACACTGAACACTGCGAGGCCGCCTGATCCATGGTTAAAACTGTCCGTTTACCCAAACCCGCCTCCGACTTGTTGCTGCTGCACATTGAGCTGAAGTGGATCACTCCGACGATCTGGCGTCGGTTCGCGGTGCCTGAAAATATTACCTTGGGCAAACTGCACCATGTCATCCAGGTCGTGATGGGCTGGAGTGATAGCCATCTGCATGAGTTTGAAATTGCCGGTGAGAATTACGGTATTCCCGATCCTGATGGCTGGGGGCCGACGGTGAACCCGGAAGCCCGTAAAACGCTGATCAAGGCGCTGAACGGAAAGCGGACATTTAATTATCTTTACGACTTTGGTGACAGTTGGCATCACCGTATCAAGGTCGAAAAAATGCTACCTGCTATTGCCTGTCCTCAGGTTCCGTATTGCATCGACGGCGCCAATGCTTGCCCACCGGAAGACGTAGGTGGCGGGCCTGGCTATGAGGAGTTTCTAGAAGCGATGGCCAACCCCGATCATCCAGAGCATGACGCGATGGTTGAATGGTATGGAGATGTTTTTGATCCAGCGGCATTTGAGTGCGAGCGCGTGAACCAGTGGTTTAAACGGATTAAGATTTGAGTTGCAAGACGGTGTAGCTCGGACGCTTACGTTACACGGGACACACCTAGGCATCTGCCTGTCAAAAAATTCATTTTGTGGGGATGAGCGTGAAATGCCCCTAGCTTCAGTATTAGCCCAAGCCAGAAAACATTCTGATGGCTAAACCTAAACACTGGAGATTTGCCATGAAAACCCTGAAAGCTCTTTTGATCGTAACCTTGATGAGTGCCTCTGTAGCTGCCATGGCAGAAGGCGGTGGCGATACAGTAACTGCAAAGATGGAGGCCGCAAGAGAGTCTGCGATGGCAACGTACCAGCAGTCTGAACACGCAACCGCCGTTGCCAGCAATCAGAAAGCGCCATCCAATGATGTCGAATGCACAAATTGATATTACGCAATACTCATCAAAGCATTTAGCAGACTGCGACTTGCTCGTGCGCTTTAACTGCCATGGGCCACAGCCAAAGAACCTGCTAAAAACAACCACTAAAAAAGCCACTTGCTCGCAGCATGCAGTAGGGGTTACCAGGTTAAAAGAATCAAAGATTTCAACTCGGATTGCGATGTGCATCGACAATCCGAGCAACGGGCGTGCAAAAATTACTTTTTGCATGATGATACTTAACGCATATAATTTATATGGGAGTTATAGCCAATCTAAATTGCGTGCCCCACATCCAAGACTCACGTGAAAAATATAGCCGGCGACAATTTTATTGAAATTAAAAAATCACAATAAATCTGCTCGTTAGCTCGCATTAAATCCTAATTCCAACAAGCTGAAAACTTCTTGCTGGATGGTTAATAAAATAAACCCTCAGGGCTGAATTTTACGCCAGAGACAACACGATTAATAAACTTAATCCTGATTATTATTTGACAGGATTTTTATATTTTGCCCCCTAAGCTGTACTCGTCCATACATCGAGCTATAGCTTGAACGTTGCACTCACAACCTATACTGGTCGTCTCTAATGATACATGTGAGTCCGGTGCGAACGGCGAGCTTTTAGACGCTGTAATTTATAGATTTAATCCGTTTTCAGGAACCCCCCCTATGAGCACCCCTATCAGTTTGAATAAGCTGCCAGAAATAACCTTGGCGTTCTGGGCGATGAAAATCTGCGCCACCACCCTCGGTGAGACTGCGGGTGATTTACTGTCGATGACGCTGAATGTGGGGTATGCGATCAGCTCAATGATCCTGATAAGCGCCTTCCTGATTACACTTGGTTTGCAGCTATTTTCGAAAAGTTATAATCCCGTGTTGTACTGGGTCGTTATTCTCTCCACCAGTACCGCAGGCACCACCATGTCGGACTTTATGGATCGTACCTTGGGCCTAGGCTATGCGTCCGGCTCTCTAATTCTGATCAGCCTGTTGATCACTATTTTTGCGGTCTGGCGCTTGAGCGAGAAAACGCTGTCGGTAAACAACATCCACACCACTAAGGGCGAGGTGTTCTATTGGGCGGCAATTCTGATTTCCAACACGCTGGGCACAGCGTTAGGCGACTACCTGGCAGATGACTCCGGACTGGGCTTCGCTGGAGGTGCATTGCTGATCGGGGCGGCGATTACCGCTGTGATGCTGGCCAAGTTCTACACGAGGATTTCCACAGTGCTGCTCTTCTGGTTGGCGTTTGTCCTGACCCGACCGTTCGGCGCGACACTCGGCGATTTTTTGACCAAGTCTCACGAAAAAGGCGGTCTGGATTTTGGCACCGTTGGTTCATCGTTAGTGTTGGCCAGTGTGTTGGTAGTGTTGGTGTCCTTCGCCGTCAAGGCACGCAGCGCTGAAGAAATGTATGGCTGAACGGCTTGTGGGGGAGTGCTACAAGGTCGAGTTGGTGCTTGGCAGCGTTTTGTGTGAGCCAAGTTTTCCGCGTACGGCGTTCATCGTCACTGTTGACTACGTTGTGTGGTCGCCCCAACCTTGAGATGTGCCTGGTCTAAAAATCGAAAATGCTCGATAGGGCATTTGATCTTAAGCCAATTAGGCGCTTTGAAAAACGCATCGAGGAATTTCCCGCTACCGTTGACCGCTTCAGAATGGTCGTGTGACCTATCGGGCACGATTGTCTCATCACCGGTACTCTATAGGCAGCCCCCGAATCATGGCGTCCCTGTCTCAACGCTCATTGAGTTCCTCACGGTGCATCCCCATGCTGCGTATCTCGCGGTATTTTCTTGGCTCTTTCCGAGTCAGTTCCGATCATCGGAGTCTTTGTTTCAGGCACTGCCATAATAATCGCGCTCAGTGCCTTTGTTGCTCTGCGCGTTGGTATTCGCCGCGACGTTGGGTGCTGACGTGGGGATGGTCTTTCGTTTTGGCTAGGGCATCGACACCCGCCCAAAAACTCTCGGTTTCTCGCCTTCGAGCCGCCACCCTGAACTGATTCAGAGCAGCAAGGCCTTTTTCGAGCGATACGAAGCCAAGAGCATATTTCTCGCGCGCTTCGTACCGGGCACTCACGCCTCCATATCGCTGCTCATATTTTCATCCTGTACTTGTTATTGGCGAAGAGAGGTCGGGAAAGGCAGGGCCACTTCTACATTCCTATCGTACTCGCCGAGAATGCAGATAGTGGTCTGAAGAAATGGCCTCCAGGATACGAAAGTCACACATAGCGCACCTCAGATATTTACCTGTCAGAAAATTCATTTTGCGGGGAAGAACGTGAAATACAGCCAGCTTTAGTATTAGCCCAAGCCAGCAAACATTCTGATGGCTGAACCTAAACACTGGAGATTTGCCATGAAAACCCTGAAAGCTCTTTTGATCGTAACCTTGATGAGTGCCTCTGTAGCTGCGATGGCAGAAGGCGGTGGCGATAAAGTAATGGCGCAGATGGAGGCCGCAAGAGCGTCTGCAATGACAACCTACCAAAAATCTGAACACGCAACCGCCGTTGCCAGCAATCAAAAAGCGGCGTCCAACGATGTCGCACGTTCGAATTGATAGGGCGTTCTACTCATCAAATTCATTAGCAGCCGACTACTCGATCATGCGCTTTAAGTGCCATGAAGTGCAGTCGGGAAAACTGCCGAAAGGACGCATAACCAGAGTCGCTTACTCGCCGTGTGGCAGTAGGACTAATCCTTTAAACAGTCAAAACGACCTGCTCGGGTTGCGGGGTACACCGACAATCCGAGTAATTGGTCGGCAGCACAAAAGCTGCTCTAATGATACGCAAGCATTTCACCACCCAGCTGCTTCGATTCAGGTTACTATCGAGCAGGAGCTTCAGATAAGTTTGTCGATACGTTGAGGCAATAGCCTGCGCCAGGAATGGTAGCAATTAGCGAAATTCCAAATCCATCATCTAACTTTCGACGTAGGCGATAAATATGTTTATCGATAACGTTGTCGTTTGGATCGAATTCATAGTCCCATGCACTCTCAAGTAGCATCAAGCGAGTAACAACCTCACCACAATGTTTCATGAGTTTTTCTAGAATCAAGGTTTCGCGGTGAGCAAGGGATATCGTTCGCCCCATCCATGTTACCTGCCGAGCTGCAGAGTCAAGGCACAGTTCGCCAATACACAAGGTACTCGCCTTACCAGGTTGTTGATCTCTAGGTCGCAATAACCCTTCCAGTCGCGCCAATACTTCAACAAAGGCATAGGGCTTCGCCAAGTAGTCGTCGCAACCCGCCTGAAGCCCCTCAACTCGCTGCTGGGTCGAGGCTAAGGCGCTGAGCATCAATACTGGCGTCTGCATCCCCTCCCTGCGTAACTCTCGAACCAACGACAAACCGTCCATACCAGGTAGGCATCGATCAACGATCAAAGCGTCATAGATACCCTCAAGCGCCATCGCGAGCCCGTCACGACCTTCTGCACTGGCATCGACGACATGTCCGCTCTCTCCGAGTCCTCGCACTAGGTATGAAGCGGTACGGGCATCATCCTCAATGACTAAAATACGCACTCAAACCTCGCAAAGACTTAAATAAATTTTTTTTCATCTTGTCGGAAGCTCAGTGTATAGACTGGCTTGGCACACTATGCCATCAAAGGGGTCGTTTGATTTACATCGGCCTATTAATTTCAAGCCAGGAGCTCAGCGCGACGCCTATGACCCACGTACTGGTTATCGAGGATGATCCTGTCACCTCGCGGGAGATCGAGGCAGCACTTCAAGACCATGGCTTTGACGTGACCCTTGTAAACAATGGTCGTGAAGGCTTGTTAGCAGCCATTAGCGATACCTTCGACATCATTGTTCTTGATCGCATGCTACCTGGAGCGCTTGACGGCCTAGGTATGCTTACCGCATTGCGTGCTTCCGGCATCACCACACCGGTTCTGATTCTCAGTGCGCTAAGCGCTTTAGATGAGCGGGTTCGAGGCCTTCGTGCAGGAGGCGATGACTATTTGACCAAGCCGTTCGAGTTCATTGAGCTGACTGCTCGACTAGATGCTCTGAATCGCCGAAGGGCACCTCCTTCCGCAGCAAATCGAGACAGTCGATTACGCATTGGGAATCTGGAAATTGACCTCCTACGACGCTCAGTGCGCCGAGGCGAAAGACAGATTGACTTATTGCCTCGTGAATACGCGTTACTAGAGTATCTCGCTCAACATGCCGGGCAAGTCGTCACGCGAACCATGCTCTTCGAGGCTGTCTGGAATTATAGTTATGACGACCGCACCAATGTGATAGATGTTCATATTGGTCGTCTGCGTCATAAGATTGATGGCGAGGGCGATTCTCCAATGCTCCAAACCATTCGGGGGGCTGGTTATGTCCTACGTTCGCCTGAGTGAGATTCCACGTACCATCAGCTTTCGAACAGCCCTTATGTTCCTGGCATTATTTGGGTGCTCGTTTTTCGCGTTATTTGGTTATATTTATTGGCAGACTACCGGATATCTGATCTCAGAGGTGGATACTGCACTGCATCGAGAGGTAGACCGCCAAAACGCCCAAGAGCCTGCGCTACGACGTACAGAAATACTTAAACATACGGAACAAGACCCCGAAGGGCGGCTCCCATATACGCTATTCGATTCTGCTGGTACAACGATTGCGGGGGCGCTATCAACCCTGCCTACGTTCAGTGCATACGATAAGCCTGCGGAATTTTTCTGGGATAAAGCTAACGGGCATGATCGGCCTATCCGCTACCTTGTTCACAAACTGGATGATGGAAGCACTCTTCTGATCGGCCAGGATATTCACGATATTCGTGAGTTTGACGAACTTTTGGTCAATGCTCTGGTTTCAGGAGGCTCACTACTTATAGTAGTTGGGCTACTAGGAGCGATTGCATTAGGCGTATCTGCTCGCCGCCGTTTAGACGTACTTAGCCGCTCCATAAAAATAATTGTGGAGGGTGATCTCAGTGGGCGTTTACCTACACGGGGAAATAACGACGATATTGATCGTATTGCCGGCGTGGTAAACGGCATGCTAGATGCACTTGAACGGCTGATGAGTGAAGTCAAAGGTGTATGCGATGATATTGCTCATGACTTGCGAACACCGCTGACTCGATTGATCGCTGGATTAGAACGTGCACAGCGGCGTAGCTTGACGCAAAAAGAGTACGCCAGCGCCATCGACACAGCCATTGAGGATGCTAAGGGTCTAATGCAAACCTTCCGGGCACTGCTGCGCATTTCAGAAATAGAAGGCAGTGCTAGACGCAGTAATTTTACCCTTGTTGGTTTCAATCAAATCTGCGCTGATGCAGTTGAGCTCTTTGAGCCTCTCGCTGATGAACGTGGTATGAATCTAGAGTTCAAGCCATGCGAGGGAGTCGACACAGTAATGGGGGATTCGCAGTTACTGTTTGATGCGGTTTGCAACCTCATCGATAACGCCATCAAGTTTTCACCGGACGGAAGTGACGTCGAAGTAACAGTCTCGGCAGATTCTAACAACTGTGGAATCAGTATCCGTGACCATGGGCCCGGAATACCGGAGGAGGAACGGGAAGCGGTTTTCCGTAGACTTTATCGCTCAGAGTCCAGCCGTCATACGCCAGGCAATGGCCTGGGCTTAAGTATGGTTTCAGCTGTAGCACGTTTACATGACATGTCCCTACAGGTGCACGATGCCCGGCCTGGATGCCGGGTGGACTTGATAGGTAAAGCACAAAACGCTTGAGACCCTGTATCCATATCTAAAGCTTTCGTCACTCGGCGAGCAACCCATTCGATTGCTTGCCTGTCTCTTGGCTCAACTGATATCCCTGTATTTGGATCGTCCGCTATGCACGTCAGCAGGTCTTTGACCTGCTTTCGTTTCAGAGTTACATCCTGAATTTTTTTGCCTACCAGTAGGATGCGACGATTGTTGGGGTATCAACCACCTCTCATAGCGACAAACCTGTCAAAAAATTCATCTGCAAGGGAACTGAACTATAAGCTCCCAGGCGCAGAATAAATAAAGAATAAATCCCCTAAAGCAAACAGCTAGGCATTGAGTTCTCCATAGGTAAAAAATTCTGCAATAAGAGGCATTGTCTTTTTATGGCAGTTTAATTGCGCGCATCCAATGTAAAAGTCTCAGAATTGGACGAGCATACTTTTTCGATGGGGGGGGGTAGCCGGGCGGCTTCGCTGGTTGTTGCCTGCTATAACAAAGACAATCAAATTCGAGAGTTAATTGGCTATGAAAGATCACCACCCAGAAAAGGCAATCTACAGCATCGCTTTGGTTAACTACAAGTCGCTTGAGCTGACCAAGAAATGCCTCCAGCTCCTGCAAGATACCGTGAAAGAAAAAGGTATTTCTGTTTATGTGGTGGACAACGACTCCAGAGATTCAAGCACAGAGTATCTTCGAACTTTAAGTTGGATCAACTTGATTGAGCGAAAACCAGAGCATCCTGAGGCTGGAAATATTGCTCATGGCCGAGCTCTTGATCTCGCTTTAGGTTTCGTGGAAACGGAATATGTATTTCTTTTGCATACCGACACTTTCATTTATGACCTTGAAGTTTTTAACATGATGCTCGCGCAATGCGCCGAACAACAAGACGTAGCAGCCGTTGGATGCTTGGAGCAGCTGAATAGAGGCTTTTTTCGCTCGGCCTGGAGAATATCATCACGATTTTTTAAACATTACACCAGGCGTAGTCTTAAAGCGCTTGGAATAAAATCGAGGGAACCGAAACCATATATAGAAAAACACCTAAAAAGCTTTTGCACCCTGTGGGATGTAAGATTGATCAAAAAGCACGGCTTGCATTTTCAAATGGATGAACGCAATCCAGGCTATGAGCTTCAGGACAGGATGACCGAGTTGGATTATAAAATTAGATTTATATCGCCTCGGAAAATGTTTCGCTATCTAGACCATATTCAAAGTGGAACGATTTCCTCACTAGGCGGCTACACCAGAAACCACAGAAGAGTCAGGATGTATAACCAGATTACACAGGGTTTAAAACGTTAAAAGGCGGCAACGGATCTGTATTCGCTCAACCTCAGAAAAATTCCGCTATCTAACTTCGCCTTTACATAAGCTCAGCGCATATAAAAAGAGGCTGTGCTTCACCATTGGTGACACTCTCCATAGCCAGAAGTTGGCCTCTCTTCTGGGCAAGCCATCTACCCAGAAGATTTGTGGTAGCCCTTCGATTACTACGCGGGGGCTATTCGACGAGTAGGTAATCAGGCGGTATTTAATAGAAGGGTCATGCGGACTGAAGTTAATACGATCAACGGTAGCCAAGAAATATCTCTGTAAGAAAAAGCGTCACGTAGGTAGCCAAGACACCCTACCCAACCCCGACAGCTCTCACCGATGCCCTTGGAGGTAAGGAGGAGAAGTGGACGCGCGCTGCCGATGCCTAGCGAGTTGCACCCCAGCAGGCTTTGCAGTAGGTCATAGTCGTTGACACCTGGGTGCCAGCGGCGTTTATCCAGCTCCGGCGAATCGCTTCGGCATGGCGCACCAACCAGGCTTCTTCCAGCGAATAGCTCAGGTTGTAGGGCACAATCACCAGCTGTCTGGACCTCACCAGCTCACGGCGCAGGTGGCGGATCAACACATCAAAATGGTCAGAACGTTACAGGCTGATGCCAGGGTCCATCAAGCGGGATTTCAAGCTGTGGTAGTCGGTCGTGCGGTCGTTGATATAGCCCTGCGCCATGCCTCGCATCCCTGAATGCAATGAAGATGGCTTCGGAATATATGCAAGCGAATACGCCTCAGACACCAGCTCGGAGGGTTTGAATTACATTTGGGAAGTTGCCTACAGCCAAGAGAATAAGCGCAGACAGAACAGCTTCCTCCCATAGTTCTAACAGCGTCGCCTGATAAGGCTAATTACATTTGTTAACCGTTTATTTGACATTTTTTTCTCATTCACGGCTCTACATTCGCCGCGCTTCAACATGCAAATGATTCCTATTGATCCAGTCTCAATCGACAACCCACGGGCTTCCCGTGTATCCATAAAAAAACGGAGCATTCAACGTATGGCTTCCCGTCTACCATCTTTCCTCACTAAAGCCCTTATCGCCACCGCATTGTTCGGCGCCGGGCAGGTGTATGCCGCCGACACGGCCGGCATCGTGGTGTACAACGCCCAGCACGAAAGTCTGACCAAGGCTTGGGTTGAGGGCTTCACCCAGGAAACCGGGATTCCAGTCACCATCCGTAACGGCGACGACACCGAGATGGGCAACCAGATCGTGCAGGAAGGCGCCGCCTCCCCGGCCGATGTGTTCCTCACCGAAAACTCCCCGGCCATGGTGCTGGTAGACAATGCCGGGCTGTTCGCGCCGGTCGCGCCGGCCACCCTGCAACAGGTGGACGCCGCCTACCGCCCGACCCAAGGCAAGTGGCTGGGCATTGCCGCACGCTCCACGGTGTTTGTGTACAACCCGTCCAAACTCAAAGAGGCCGACCTGCCGAAATCCCTGATGGACCTGGCCTCGGCCAACTGGAAAGGCCGCTGGGCCGCCTCACCGGCCGGTGCCGACTTCCAGGCCATCGTCGCCGCGGTGCTGGAACTCAAGGGTGAAGCCGCCACCCTCGACTGGCTCAAGGCGATGAAAGCCAATGCGACCATCTACCGTGGCAACAGCGCCGTTCTCAAGGCCGTCAACGCCGGCCAAGTCGACAGCGGCGTGATCTATCACTACTACAGCTTCGTCGACCAGTCCAAGACCGGCGAAAACAGCAAGAACACCCAACTGCACTATTTCAAGCACCAGGACCCTGGCGCGTTTGTGAGCATCTCCGGCGCCGGGGTATTGGCTTCCAGCAAACATAAAGAAGAAGCCCAGGCGTTCTTGAAATGGATCACCGGCAAAGACGGCCAGGCCATCCTCAAGGACGGCAATTCGTTCGAATACGCCGTGGGCCAGGGCGCGCAATCCAACCCCAAGCTGACCCCGCTGGCACAGCTGGACGCGCCGAAAGTCGACGCCTCCAAGCTCAACAGCAAAAAAGCGGTGGAGTTGATGACCCAGGCCGGGCTGCTCTGATTGTTGCCTGAGGCTGCGGCCCAAGCGCTGACGGCGCCCGCGCAACGCCGCGTTCACGGCCTGTTCAAAGGCCGTGAGGGCAGGTGGGTTACGAGTTTGTCGGTGCTGGTGTCGCTGCTGGCACTGCTGCCGATTGCGTTTGTGATCGGCGTGTCCTGGCAAATCGGCTGGGCGCAGATCGAAGCGTTGGTGTGGCGCGCGCGTGTGGGTGAACTGTTGGTCAACACCGTTCTGCTGGTGGTGATCACCCTGCCACTGTGCATCCTGCTGGGCACTGCGCTGGCGTGGCTGACCGAGCGTACCGACCTGCCGGGGCGGCGGCTGTGGTCGCTGTTGGCAGTCGCGCCGCTGGCGGTGCCGGCATTTGTGCATAGTTACGCGTGGGTGAGCCTGGTGCCTTCGATGCACGGCTTGCCGGCCGGCGTACTGGTGTCGGTGATTGCCTATTTCCCGTTTCTGTACATGCCGGTGGCGGCGACCTTGCGTCGGCTCGACCCTGCGATTGAAGACGTAGCCGAGTCCCTGGGCCTCAAGCCGTGGGCGGTTTTTTTTCGCGTGGTGCTGCCGCAGTTGCGCCTGGCGATCTGCGGCGGCGCACTGCTGGTGGGCCTGCATTTACTCGCCGAATACGGCTTGTACGCGATGATTCGTTTCGATACGTTCACCACCGCGATTTTCGATCAGTTCAAATCCACCTTTAACGGCCCTGCCGCCAATATGCTTGCGGCGGTGCTGGCGCTGTGTTGCCTGGCGATGCTCACCGCTGAGTCCGCCGCACGCGGCCACGCCCGCTATGCGCGGGTCGGCTCCGGCAGCGCCCGCGAGCAGCGCATCGTGCGCCTGAGCCCGCGCACCATCCCGCTCGCCCTGGGCCTGCAAAGCCTCACCTGCGCGCTGGCCCTTGGCGTTCCGCTGGTGACCCTGAGCCAATGGTTGATCGCTGGCGGCCGCGAGGTCTGGCGCTTCAACGAATTGCTGCCGGCGCTGGAGCAAACCCTATTGCTGGGGGTGGCCGGCGCGGTGTTGACCACCTGCGCGGCAGTGCCGATTGCGTGGCTGTCGATCCGTGCGCCGGGGCGCTTGCGGCGCATTCTGGAGGGTTGCAACTACATCACCAGTTCGTTGCCGGGCATCGTGGTGGCGCTGGCCTTGGTCACGGTGACCATCCACTTCGCCCGGCCAATCTACCAAACCACTATTACCGTGCTGCTCGCCTACCTGTTGATTTTCCTGCCACGGGCCCTAGTGAGCCTGCGCGCAGGCATCGCCCAGGCGCCGGTGGAGCTGGAAAACATGGCCCGCAGCCTCGGCCGCTCGCCGGGCCGAGCCCTGTGGCAGATCACCCTGCGCCTGGCCGCACCCGCCGCGGCTGCCGGGGCGGCGCTGGTGTTCCTGGCTATCGCCAACGAACTGACTGCCACCTTGCTGCTCGCACCCAATGGCACGCGCACCCTGGCCACCGGCTTCTGGGCGATGACCAGCGAGATAGACTACGCTGCCGCCGCGCCTTACGCGCTAATCCTGATCCTGATGTCACTGCCGTTGACCGGCCTCCTCTACCACCAATCCAAACGCACGGCAGGCCGATGAACGCCCTTGAACTCCACGCCCTCTGCAAATCCTTCGGCAGCCAGCGCGCCTTGGCCGACGTCAGCCTGTCGGTGCCCACCGGCGGGCGCACGGTGATCGTCGGGCCCTCCGGCTCCGGCAAGACCACCTTGTTGCGCATGATCGCCGGGTTTGAATTCCCCGACAGCGGCAGCCTCACACTCAACGGCCAGGTCCTGGTGGACACCACCCACGCCGTGCCGGCCCATCAGCGCCAGATCGGCTATGTGCCGCAGGATGGCGCACTGTTCCCGCACATGACGGTGGCCGACAACATCGGCTTTGGCCTGACGGCCAAGGGCGAGGCGCACCACAGCCGTATCGCCGAGCTGATGGACAGCGTGGCCCTCGACGCCAATATGGCGCGGCGCTGGCCCCATGAACTGTCTGGCGGCCAGCAACAACGGGTGGCACTCGCCCGGGCCTTGGCCCAGCAGCCAAGGCTGATGTTGCTGGATGAGCCGTTTTCCGCGCTGGACACCGGCCTGCGCTCGGCGATGCGCAAGATGGTTGCGCGGCTGCTGAGCGATGCCGGCATCACCACTGTTCTGGTGACCCATGATCAGGCGGAAGCACTGTCGTTTGCCGACCAATTGGCGGTGATGCGCCAGGGCCGCCTGGTGCAGTCGGGCCCCCCTATGGAGATGTACCAGTACCCGGCCGATGAGCAGACCGCGCTATTTCTCGGAGATGCGGTGGTGCTGCCCGCGCGTATCCAGGCCGGCTGGGCCGACTGCGACCTGGGGCGGATCCAGACCAACAGCCCGCTGAGCCACGACACGGCGCGGATCATGCTGCGCCCTGAGCAGGTGCACCTCAGTGCCACCGGTTGCCCTGGCGTGGTGACCGAGCGCGAGTTCGGCGGCAACACCTGCACGCTGACCGTGGCGTTGCACGCTGACCCGAGCCATACGATCCTGGTGCGCAGCGCCGGCCTGCTGGCGCCACTGGCCGGCAGCGCGGTGCACCTGTCGACCACGGGCACCGCCCACGTGCTGTTTGGATAAAAAACCCGGCCCTCAGTCTCAGCTAAGTCTCGTGCCGTACATTCTCCCTTGCGCCAACCGCCGCGCGGTCAAGGAGAGGTAATCCCGATGAATGCCACAGCAGCCCGTTGGCTGAACAAAGTACCCGAGGTGACACTGTCATTCTGGGTGATCAAGATACTGTCCACCACCGTGGGCGAAACCGGAGCGGATTACCTCGCCGTGGATGCCGGCTTCGGCGCCGGCCCCACCAGCCTCGGCATGGCCGCACTGCTGGGGCTCGCGCTGTTCGGACAGCTGCGCACCAAGGCCTACACGCCGTGGATCTACTGGCTGACCGTGGTGCTGGTGAGCATCGTCGGCACACAGATCACCGATATCCTCACCGATAAACTCGACGTCAGCCTGTATGCCAGCACAGCGATTTTCTCGGTGCTGCTCGCGCTCAATTTCATGCTCTGGTACCGCACCGAGCGCAGCCTGTCCATCCGCGACATCGTCACCCCACGGCGCGAATGGTTCTATTGGACCACGGTGCTCTGCACCTTCGCCCTGGGCACTGCCGCCGGCGACCTGGCCACCGAAGCACTGGGCCTGGGTTTCACCTTCGGCGCCGTGATTTTCGCAGGCCTGATCGGCGTTGCCCTGCTGGCCTGGCGCCTGGGCGTCAACAGCGTGCTGACCTTCTGGGTCGCCTACATCCTCACCCGCCCCTTCGGTGCTTCGCTGGGCGACCTGCTCACCCAGGCCAAGACTTATGGTGGCCTGGGCATGGGCGCCAGCTGGACCAGCGCGCTGTTCCTGTTCGTCATCGTTCTGCTGGTGGCCGTGGCTCAATTCAGCATCGGCAACCGCAAACCCCTTACTCATTGAACCCAAGGACATCTCTATGCTTAACCTCAGAGACATGATTCGCCACGTCGCGATTCTTTCCGCCATCGGCCTGCTGAGCATCGTCACTGGCTGTTCGAAACCTGCCGATAAACCTAAGGACGCAACCAGTGCCGGCTCAAGCAGCAGCCAGCGCCAATCCTCGAAACTAGGGGACCTGTCAGAGTTCCGCAACATTGCCGCAGACGTGTCGGCCCTGGTCTCCAAGCACGACCTGGCCGGCGCCAAAGCCCGCATAAAGGACCTGGAAAGCAGCTGGGACAGCGCCGAAGCCGGGATCAAACCGCGTGCAGCCAGTGACTGGCACGTGCTAGATAAAGCCATCGACCACGCGCTCTCGGCATTGCGTGATACCAGCCCGAACCAGGCCGACTGCCAGGCCGCAATGGACGACCTGCTCAAGGGCTTCGATTCGATGAAAGGCTGACAACATGCTTCACTACACACGCGGCGACTTCCTCGCCGCGTTTGCGTTGGTGCTGGAGAGCAAGATGCGGATTCTACTGGTCGAAGACGACCCCATGATTGGCGACGCCATCCAGAGCGCGCTCAGCGATGCGAGCTATGCCGCCGACTGGGTTAAAAACGGCCTCACGGGCCTGGCCGCCCTCGACACCCACGTCTACGATCTGGTGCTGCTTGATCTGGGCCTGCCCGGCAAGGACGGCCTCGACGTGCTGGACTGCATCCGCGCGCGCAACAACCCCGTGCCCCTGCTGATCATCACCGCCCGCGACAACCTCGACGACCGCCTGCGCGGCCTGGACAGTGGCGCCGACGATTACCTGCTCAAACCCTTCGACATCGCCGAACTGCTGGCACGCATTCGCGCCGTGCTACGCCGCAAGGGTGGCGCCGCCCAGTCGGTGCTGGGCAATGGCGTGGTGACCTTGGACCTGCTGAGCAAACACGCGAACACCGACGAACAGCGCGAGGTGGCGTTGTCCAGCCGCGAATTTGCCCTGCTGCAAGCGTTGCTTATCCGCCCGGGGGCGATCCTTTCGCGCAGTGAGTTGGAAGACCGCCTGTATGGCTGGGGTAATGAAGTGGAGAGCAACGCCATCGAGTTCCTGATTCACGCCTTGCGGCGCAAGTTGGGCACCCACGTGATCAAGAATGTCAGGGGCATGGGATGGATGGTTTCAAAAAGCGTTTGAGTGAGTCGGTGCAACTGCGACTGTCGGTGACCCTGTGCCTGGCGATCCTGCTGGTGGCGTTGGCGGCCAGCGTGTTTGCGTTTGTCTCGGCGTTTGAAGAAACTCACGAACAACAGGACGCCACCTTGCGCCAGGTGGCGATGCTGTTCGACCGCCAGCAGATGACCCTGCAATACCCAGAAGGCCCGGCGCTGGCCGGCGACGACGAAGAAACCCGGGTGATCATCCAGCGCCTGAGCGACAGCCCGCACGCCACAGGAACCACCGATGAAGCTCTGCCGATGCCCTTTCCCGTCAACCTGGCGGATGGCTTGTCCACGGTTCAGGTGGCCGGTGAAGCCTTTCGCGTGCTGGTGCACACCACCACCGGTGGCGAGCGCATCGCCGTGACCCAGGAGTCCGACGCCCGCGACAAGGACGCCCGTGAAGCCGCCTGGCGCAGTTTGTTGCCGTTCCTGATTCTTTTCCCCGTGCTGTTACTGGTAGTCGGCGACCTGGTGCGCAAGCTGTTTCGCCCGATTGGTGTGCTGGCGGCCGAGATCGACCAACGCGCCGAGCAAGAATTGCATCCCATCGAGGAACAGCACCTGCCCACCGAAGTGCGCCCGTTTGTGGTGGCGATCAATCGCCTGCTGGCGCGCGTCGCACAGTCCATGGACATCCAGCGGCGGTTTGTCGCCGATGCCGCCCACGAGTTGCGCTCACCCATGACGGCCTTGGCGTTGCAGGCAGACCGGCTGGCCGCCACCGATATGTCGCCCATGAGCCGCGAACGTTTTGTGCCGCTGTTCCGGGGCATCGCGCGTGGGCGCCAGCTGATTGACCAACTGCTGTGTCTGGCGGCAGCACA
Source organism: Pseudomonas sp. GW704-F2 (assembly GCF_059423025.1). Lineage (NCBI taxonomy): Bacteria > Pseudomonadati > Pseudomonadota > Gammaproteobacteria > Pseudomonadales > Pseudomonadaceae > Pseudomonas > Pseudomonas sp. GW704-F2. Next base: position 65,707 of record NZ_JBWKXO010000016.1, read on the forward strand.
GTCAACCTCGGAACGAGAACACACCCGCCTATCGGTGCATGCTGTGTATCGCCAGGTCCTTGAAGACCTGTTGCCGCTGGCCGAACGCAAGCAACTCGATATAGGCGTGGACGGCGCTCAGGACGTGCACGTGACCTTCAACGCGATGGACCTGTTCACCCTGGTGAAAAACCTGGTGGACAACGCCATTCGCTATACCCCGGAGGGCGGGCGCATAGACCTCTCGGTGACCCAGACCCCAGGCGGAGTACTGCTGCACATCAAGGACTCCGGCCCCGGCATTGCCACAGAGGAACAGGCGCGGGTGTTCGACCCATTCTACCGCAGCCTGGGCACCGACGAGGCCGGCTCCGGGCTGGGTCTGTCGATCGTCAAGGCGATTGCCGAGCGCAGCGGCGCACGGGTGCAGTTGTCGTTCAGTGATACCCAAGCGCAGCGTGGCCTGTGCGTGACGGTTTGGCTGCAAGCGCTGTAAGCACCTGCGCCGAACAAAGACAATCACCACCTTTTTTGACCTTTTTTGCCAACATCCGCCCTAGATTGGCCTTATCAGCCCTATAGACGCCCGACAATGAAACCCTCTGACGCCACGGACGACGCGCTCCTCACCCAAGCCCCTGTACTGGCATGCCAGTGTGGGGGCTTGATTACCGACAAACCTTAAAAAAGGCCCCCCACACCTGGTTCAGGTGTATGGGCCTTTTGAACATAAGCGGCGTATTGGAAGAGAGTTACGTAGGCGTTTACGACGTGAAGGGCGCTTTGGTGCGTTTCTCCGACTTTGGCTCACAAGCATATTTAAAAATTGCGGTAGCTCGAGGACGCTATTGGGAGTCAACTGAGATACCTCTCGATGATCAGCGCGATGAATACGATCCAAGCAACCGCCAACATACTAGTAATCGCAACCCATTGCCCGCCCATTAGGTCCGTTCCGTTTATGCTTATCTATTCAGTCGAGAATATCCAGTTACCTAGTTATGTGTCTGTAGGAAAACTCCCATAAAACCATGGGCGATTCGTTTAGTCTCCATTTAGGCTGCAGGATATGATCCTCCCCAAGAAGACCTGCCGCTTTCGAACGGGGAATTATCAATATCGGCTCGAGGGCATTGGGTATCAATGTTCACTGTCAAGTATATGACTGCCAAACAGGGATCCATCGGCTCGATCGCATTCCTTGATCGCCAGATCTTTTAGAGCCTAATGATCATGGCCCCCTGAAGAAAATCGCTAAAAAAATCAGCGGGATTCGTCAGCATAAATTACTCTGATAGACAACCTGTGAATGCTGGCAAGGAGAGCCCGATGAAAAAGAAAAAGTCCGCGGATAACACTGATGCGCTCATAATCAACATAAACGACGGCTTCGAGCTCAGCTTTTGGGCCGTGAAGTTCGGGGTCACTAAAGATGAGATCCGAGCAGCCGTCCGCCAGGTGGGGAATTCACTTACGGCAGTGAAGCGCCATTTCACTCTCTCCCAGCACGCCTGACCACTCAAGACTTCGCTTAATAGACGTCAATGCTTCGGCTTCATTCGTGCATTAGCAATGCCGCTCACTAGCCCGGTGAGAGCTCTGCGCTTCCAAGACGACAGACGGTTGAACGCTGCAGGAAACTCAGCGTTTCAGCACAGTGTGAGTTATCACCCTATCAGTAACAGCGGCAAACCTCCAACGTTGATCTGACCCAATCACCAGGTGCAAAACGGCCTTTACTATCTTGGATAACGGTCAATGCATAAACCAGGGCAGGGATAAGCCCTCTATCGGTGATGGCTGTTCGTTCGTCGGTGTCCACTACCAACCTGAATGGCGATTCACCAAGCAAAGGAAAAATTCGCAGACTCAAGCTAGAACGAAGCATCACAGGGAAGTGGTGCCTGCGAAATCGATTCAAACCTGCCTCCTTATCCTGCATCAATTGCAGGTGGGACTGGTCCGAATATCTCCTATATTCACTATCTCGGAGTAATGGCATCCGCGATGTGGTGTCTCTTAACACCGGTAATCAGCGCTAACCGGTCATAGGACAGCATAGCGATGCCACCTCGATTTTAGTCCCTGTACGCAAGTAAGGCTAAGTACACCTTTAATGCCGACAATGACGCTCTGCTGAAGTTGAACTCAGTAAGCATGAGAATTTTCGCTCCAGACGAGCCATCGTAGAGCCAGCGTTTCGGGATCTTCGCCCAGCTTTTACTTTCAAGCCAGCCGCAAATCAGGATGCTCGACCCCTTCCTGAGGGCCTGTGCTTTTCGCTGAATAAGCCCCTCTACTTCTAGTCGCGTCAACGCCTTCGCAACAGTTGGCCGAGACAAGCCAGTGAGCCGAATCAGCTCCTCATAAGTCACCTTCGCATTTCCAGTTATGAAATCTGCTCGACAGCACAGCGCTAGGGAAATCCTGAAAAAGACTTCCTGATTTGGCAAAATCCCCGGACACCAATCGCCGAGCTTTTCAATGAAGCAGATGACCTTCGCCGATGCCGAGTACGCCGGTAAGCGCAAGCAGACCCGCAAGGAATTGTTCCTGATCGAGATGGATCGTGTCGTACCCTGGAAGGGTTTGATTGCCCTGATCGAGCCTCATTACCCGAAGGGCGAAGGTGGTCGTCCTGCCTATCCTTTGATGGCGATGCTGCGGGTTCATCTCATGCAGAACTGGTTCGGTTACAGCGATCCTGCGATGGAGGAAGCTCTGTACGAGACGACGATCTTGCGCCAGTTTTCCGGTCTGAGCCTGGAGCGGATCCCAGATGAAACTACCATCCTCAACTTCCGTCGCCTGCTGGAAAAGCACGAGTTGGCCGCTGGTATTCTCGGCGTGATCAATGGCTATCTGGGCGACCGTGGCTTGTCACTGCGACAAGGCACCATCGTCGATGCCACGCTGATTCATGCGCCCAGTTCGACCAAGAACAAGGACGGCAAACGCGACCCGGAAATGCACCAGACAAAGAAAGGTAACCAGTATTACTTCGGTGCCAAAGCTCACATTGGTGTCGACGATGAGTCAGGGCTGGTGCACAGCGTGGTGGTCACTGCGGCCAACGTCGCGGATATAACCCAAGTCGACAAATTGCTACACGGTGCTGAGAACGTGGTCTGCGCCGATGCAGGCTATACCGGTGTCGAGAAGCGCGAAGAGCATGCGGGACGCCACGTCATCTGGCAGATTGCAGCCCGGCGCAGTACCTACAAAAAACACGGTAAACGCAGCGCGTTGTACAAAGCGATGCGCAAGATCGAGAAAGCCAAGGCCCAGTTTCGCGCCAAGGTTGAGCATCCATTTCGGGTGATCAAGCGCCAGTTTGGTTATACGAAAGTGCGCTTCCGAGGCTTGGTGAAGAACACTGCTCAGATGGTGACGCTGTTCGCCCTGTCAAACCTGTGGATGGCGCGTCGATATTTGCTCTCCAGCGTAGGAGAGGTGCGTCCGTAATGAGTGAAATAGCTGCTGCGAGGCGCGTGCAGCGGCAAAAATGGATGGAATAGGCGGCAGACTTGATCGATTTTGAACGGCTGCCGTTTTTTGAAAGCGCCTATGGCTCAGCAGTCGAAAAATAGCGGCCTACTTCAGACCATCCCTAGGTAAAGCTTGAGCGAGGAAATGCATGCGTTTCTTGCGGACTTATCCTCCTTCAACCACATCGACTTTACCGAATAGGACTCATCCGCAAAGTTGACTAGCTCGCCTGCACGTATCCAATCGACAGGCATTTTGGCCCATTCAGACACAGGACGACCCATTTCGACTTCGCTCATTTCGACCTCCACGCATGCATCAGCAAACCAGCACTCAGAAGCAAGATACAGCACAACGCTAGCTTCAACGGATCAGCCGAAAGCGCTCTATCAATCACAAACAGGACGGAATTCATTGCCTGGAACCTCAAAAAAAATGGCTACAGGAGAAACGTTATCGCCAAGCGCAGCTGCTATCTAAATAGAGGCGCCCATCAGAATCGTCATAACTATCTGTTAAATATGAAGATACTGGCAAAATTATTAGTTAATTTGAGATAGGCTTGATACGCGGATTTTTGCCTGTTTTTTGATCAATTTGAACTCAAGTTTAAATTGCAATGCGCTCCAGCACGTCCTATCGAACGAGAACATGTGCAGTGAAACCAGCTGACTTATGAGCACTCATTGTTGCAACGGCTCAACATAGGCTAAGTGCTATATCGAGATCTGTACGAAGCCTTCGACCGAACCCCATCAATACATAAATCGTATTCTTCGTCTCAAACAGACACCCATGAGTGAAAGAAACCGCCAAAGTTGTTCGAACCCAATCGCCAGTTGGGAAGCGGCCTTTGCTATCTTGGATAACGGTCAAAGCGTAAACCAGAGCAGGGATTAACCCTCTATCGGTGATGGCTTTTCTCTGACGTGTTGTAATTTCGATGTCCAATATTGCCCAATCAGCAACAAGACAGTAGGCACGGGAAGGGAAGTGCAGATTGGCCAGGGCCACAGCATCTGGGTTGGCGAGTTGGCACCCGCTTGTTTTCTCCCCTGCAGAAAGCAGTGAGGTAAACCCTGCCAAATTCATTCGTTCCTCCGGCCAATCAAAAAACCGATTCGAATGAGAAGCATCCTTCAGCATAGCTCCCGGCGAATCGCCTGGTACCGATGGCGACGAATAGCAGCTAGATCATCCCACATCTCGTTCCTCTACTCTCCCTTTATCTCACTGAACGGGATGATTTCTATTGGCGGCTCCACCGCACAAAGTGTTTTGCGCCAATACCCCACGCTATGCCATTGGCCGTGCTTGAACCCTACCTCGGGGTAGGTGCCGATGTGGGTGAGCCCGAGCGCTTCATGGATGCCTATGCTTCCCGCGTTGGGTAAGGCGATGCCGGCATAGGCTGCATGAAACCCCTGTTTCTCTAGGACTGGTAGAAGCTGCTGATAAAGGGCACGACCAACCCCTTTTCGGTGCACTGACGGATCGACATACACGGTGACATCCACCGACCAACGATAGGCTTCACTGGCTCGATGCTGGCTGGCATAAGCGTATCCAACGACCTTGCCGTCCATCTCTGCTACCAGATAGGGATACGTTGGCAGTGTTGCGGCTATTCGTGCTGCCATCTCATCGACAGTCGGTGGCGTCAGCTAAAACGAGATGACCGTGTCCAAAACCATCGGCGCATAGATAGCCTGGATGTCAGAGGCATCAGCGGGTGTAGCAACCCTCACTTTATAATTCATGTCTTTCCTTGACCGTCAGGACTACTTGGTAGACCGTTACTCCGAACGCAAAGAGCCGGCTGAAGAGCTGTCGAAACGAGAGAATCAGCGCTCCATCTGAAGATAGGTTAGAAAAATATTCAGCAATTCCGTGGGCACCCGAGTTAACGGAGCGCGCCGCCTTAACAATGCCAGCTGCGATCGCGTACTCGCTTGGGTTGATTCTACTCGGCTGCGGCTGGATTAAAATGACATGCCTTCAGACACCTGAATCAGCATTTCTTCGACTAGATGTGTGCCGTGAGACGTAGTGACCATCGCCGATGGGCTTTCTCCCAAAAAACGGGCTTTGGGTTTCGAAAGCCATTGTTTGGCCTTCCCTTTGTCACCGAAGATCACCTCGGCCATGGCGGTAATGTGTCCAAACCGGAACAGGTGGTCACTCTCATGCAACGTTAAAAGCTGATTGGCTGCCAATTTTGTTTTGAGCGCTTTTGGGTGAATTATTCTGTTGCGTTCTTCGTCGCTTAGGGTTCCATCATCACAAAGCACCTTGATCAGGCTGGCCGAGAAGCCAGCTACAATCATGTCGTGAATGTCCAGATCCGAAGCATTGACGGAGATATGAAGAAGCGCCTCCAGACGCGTGCGGTAAGCATGATAGGCATCCTGACGCAGGACGCCAGCAAACATGGGCCGCACTGATGCTGCGTTGTCCATGGGCGTCAGCACTAATGTGCCATTCGCTACCGTTAGCTCCAGGTCGTCCCCAACACCTAACCCCATTTGGTCAAGCAACTCTGGAGGTAGATCAATGATGATGTCGCCAGTACCGTCCTCAGTATTCTGGCACTTGACTATCCAACGCTCGCTCATGATTGTCCGGCCCTCATCCGCGATTAGAGAATGACACACATCATTATGCTCGGGCGCAGAGCTGACCAAAGGAACGTGCACTCCTCCGGTAGACATGCACTGCCGCTGCTCGAACGCCGGATAGCGAGTGCAACAGCAAAAAATGGGGCAATGGCTTTGCCGCCTTTCCACCGTCACATGGTTACGAGCTTGAGCGTGATCTGGCAACTACACGAAAAGGATATGACATGAACCCTGATGAGCTTTATGTTTCCGTCGACGTCGAGACTTCTGGACCTATACCAGGCGAATACAGTCTGCTTTCCATTGGAGCTTGCCTTGTAGATCAACCTGCCACGTCCATCTATCTTGAACTACGACCTGACAGCCCAAAACACGACCCAGAAGCACTGGCAGTATCGGGGCTGAGTCTGGAGAAGCTGGAGCGCGAAGGACTCACTCCGCAACAGGCGATGCTGACATTTGGTGAATGGCTGAAATCATCCTGCCAAACGGGGCAGAAGGTCATTTTCGTAGGACTCAATGCACCGTTTGACTGGTCATTCGTCAACTACTACTTCCACAAATACTTGGAAACCAACCCCTTTGGTTTTACCGCTATCGACATGAAGGCCTACTTCATGGGAGCTGTAGGTTGCAGCTGGCAGGAAACAAAATCATCCAAGATGACCGCTGCGCTGAAGCCACTCAGCGAACCGAACCATAACGCATTGGATGATGCTCGCTTTCAGGCAGAGCTCTTCGCGCTAATGCTGGCGGGTAAGGGTAACCGCTGACGTGCCTCCCATGGCACCGACTTGAAGCTTATCTAAGCCAGGTTGCCTCAACATATCTGCCGCCCCTGAACGACCAAGCCTTGATGCCTTCTGGTTTTTCGGACTTGCCAACGATAACGGCTATTGGGTGCGGCAGATCCTGCGTGTAACGCGCAGCAAATCTGGAGAAACTTCCTATGTCTGCCGGAGAAATCACCGGAACAGATTGGGGATGCGTATGCCAATAGCCCACCAGACGTAACCCTTGTTCGTTGGCAGCTTGGATCTCCTGACGGCACCGCTCCGCATCCAACTCTAACCAAGACCAGCCTGACCGATCGGCGCGATGAGGCAACGTGGCCAAGGCCAGCAGCAATCCTTTCGGATTAACCGGGTTGACGAATAACTGTCCCCCTCGCTCCACGCCAAAAAGGCCCTGCCGATGACTATCCAAGATGTTCGCGACAGCTTGCGACACCAATAGCTCGGAATCCACCTCCGCCCATCTCCAGCGCCAAGCGATATCCGTCATACCATTTCATCCTTAGGTTCCGGCCATCCGCGCTCGAGTAGGAGTTGCTGCGCCCCCTCTGGCAGTTTGGGCCCATGGTATTGGCCTCCTAGGCTCTGCACATCTTCAGGTCTGTAAATACTGCTGACCCAGGCCGCACTGTCGATGTTGCCGGTCAATGCGCGTAAAGCCGTGTGTGACACCATTGAAGCGATATTGGTCATTCCCAGTGATCCGCCTGGAATGAAGCTCTCCCCACACGCGGGGAGTGAAACAACACCTCCACCCGGCCAGTCCGTGAATTTATGCAGGAAATCGCCGATGTCTGTAAACAAATGACGGCCATCAAAGGTACCGGCTGGTGCGAATAGCGCATGGCCTACCTGGGTGTACGGTTCGCTCCAGGCTTGTAACAGTCCCCAAGTAACGCCGCTGGATTTTGCTCGCCATACAGTGACTTCCGACTGCCAGTCTGCTGTTGTGATCACCACCAGATCTGCGTTATCGAATACTTCTGGTTTGCTGCTCATCACTACTTCGGCGAAAGTCGAATAAGCGGTGCATTCTGTAGTCGGAAGATCTAACAGAATCTTGTCCCTCAACGCTGAGGCTTTCAGCCTCCCTAGGCTATCCGCTCCCAGAACGTGCCTACCCAGATTGGCTGACACCAGAGTGTCAGGATCGATGAGGGTAAGGTGGCCGACACCGGAGCGTGCCAATTGTATTGCCACCGCACTGCCTAACGAGCCAACGCCAACACAAACGACCCGAGCATTTTCAAGGTGCTTTGCAGTGCCGCTTATATCGCGGGACAGAATGGACGCACGATCAAGCACGTCTAGGGCAGTTGCGCGGACAAGTGCCGGAGGATGTGCATTTGCGATGGCTGGCCGGCGGCGCGCTGTGCGCAAGCCAAACTTTGCCCCCCGCTCTTGCTGTACGCCAAGCGAGCGCACATTGAGGCAATAAGTTGGAGCATCCGTCCCCCCAGGAAGCTCCAGGACAATCCATCGACTCGCCAACGTTCCATGCAGCTCAAACCATGCCAGTAATTGCTCGGCATCGTCTGGTTGAAGGTGTGGCGTGAGCCACAGCAATAAATCTTCTGGATCCGGGGTGCGGATATCCGGATAAGTCTGAAGCTTGACGTAAAAACCGGGAGTTTCGGCCGCGCGAATGACAGCGGAACGTCCGACAACCCGTCGGTAATGCGCTTTGAGTGCAGCTATGTTCGATGCTAGCCAAACCGTTTCCTGACCGGATGGCACAGCCCGGCGCGGATCGCTGAGAGCAAACAACTGCGAGGCAGCCTGAGGTCGATCCAAAAGTAAAAGGTTTTGGTACGACTGTCCGTGCTGAAAAGACCAGTAGGTAGTGATCTCATTCTGAAATTCGATATCGCGCGTTGCCTGACTTGATCCCATCTTGGACAACGAAACGATCTGGGCCAAGCGAGCAAGGCTGTCCTCTACCACGACCTCCGGAGAGCCCATAATGGGGCGTTCCTGAAAGCCATGAAGGCAAAGCCCCGACTTAGTGGCATGCGGCCAAACCAGCCATGGAGAAGGTTCGACGTTCAGCCGCAAGAGCCCACGGGGAAAGTTGGAGGGGAAACCAATACGCAGTCGCCGCTCCTGCCCCGTGTAATCGATGGGCAAGGGGAAGTGAAAGCACGCCGCTTCGTCAGCCCGCATGGGTGCGGGCTGAAGCAATGCATCGGCTGCATCCTGACCTAGGGTATTTCGCAGTGCTGCGATTCCGCGCTGCAATGGCGTCTTAAGAGGATCAGCCAAGGCGTCCAACTGGCTTTACGCTCGACTGAGAGGTTCCGCCACCGCTGGCCCCTCCGAAGAGCGAACCCATCGAAGCAGAGTTTCGAGTAGTGCCATCCGGTCGACCGGGCATCGTCCAATTCGCAGGGATCTCATTGTTCACTGCCGTAATGAATGCCGGTGCAATACCGAAATTCTTTTTCACTGCCTCGGCAAAGGAATCGTTGGATTCAAAACTTTCCAAACCCAATGACAGAGATGCACTGGCGTCCGCATGCCACTTGGTAAATGCTTGGCGATAGCCTTGCCCCTCGCCCGGTCGATTCCACTTCTCTGCAAAGTTTTCGCCGTTATCGGCAGGGTTGCAGACAAAGCAATCGCTACCTCTTTGCGCGATGTGCTGCGGCATTCTGCGAACGATTTCCAGAATTGCATCGAGCGGTGCCAGAGGCTTCGACTGCGACTCCTTCACGACATCCAGGTACGCGTGAGTGGCCAGGGTGGTGATAACTGCAGATATGGGCCGAGTATCAGCGCTCCTTGTTTTGATGGCCCATTCATCGCGATGCCGCTTGAGCAGCTTTATGGTCGCACGCAGGGGATCTTGATCGATGTAGTCCTGATAATGCGGCAAAGGATCTTGTGTCGCGGCATCAAGCATTCGCTGGCTTTTGGCAATCACCAAGCTTTCCAAGGAGATTTCCTGGGCGGAAGCGACCTGCAACCAATTCGAGTAAGGAATAGGGCTGCTTGCTTTCCACCCTGTGACCCGATCCGGAACCTCCAGCTTTCCCTCGCCGTTTGCTTCGCCATTTCCGTTGATCGCGCGGGCAGGTGTGACATCGATGTGAAAACCTGGATTTTCATCGGCATAAACGATCCGAATACCACGACGTAGTTGCTTAACTTCTTCCTGAACGCGGGAGCCTTCTCTAAAACGCTGTTCAATCGCCTCTAGAACTTCCTTCGCACCAGCGCCTTGAGCGTGAGGGAGCCAGATAATCGCGTCCGCATCAATGGTGTCCAGATCCGCAGGCGCGCCGGGAATTGGCTTGATGGTGGTTTTCAGCCGCATTGAGCCCTGAACGAAGATATGGGCCTCAGCGAGCAGCGGGTTGTCGGAAGCCGAGAGGATTTTTTCCAGTTGGGAGTAGCGGTCATTGATTTTTTCGTACTGCGCTTCCGACAGCGAGATTTCCCGTGCGGCGCGCAGCAGAAAATATTCCCAACTGCTGCGCTTAGTCTGTTCGTTGCTCAATAGCATTTACCTAGCCTCCTGGGCCACCGAGCCCAATTGCAGTGTTTGCGTAAACCGATCTTGGTTTTCTTTGTCCCGATCGAAGATCAGGTACGTATGTTGATGCTGCGTTGTGAGCAACGCGCCAAACTCGATGGCCAATGCCGCAGGAATAGCGGCGAAGACGTGGATAGGGTCAGGAGTCAGAGCTTCAAGCTGGCTCAGTCGTATTTGAAGTGCGTCACGAAAGGCATGAATCACCCGGCGGTTTTGTACCATCGCATAGCTTGGTTCTGGGATCGACAGCTCTGCAATACGTGCACCGGGCAGAGCATCGGTCACGTCGCGAACTGGAACTTGCGCAGAAATGGAGAGCACCAGCGCCAGTGGCCCGTCGCCGTCGGGGGGAGGTGTAAACAAAAAAGCGGGCGGCTCAGCGGACTGATCAGGCCAGCGCAAAAGATGCTCGCGGTGAAAGGAGAAGATCAAGCGCTTGGAACGGTCGCCGATACTCTGGCCCAACATCATCAAAGCCGGGATGTCGGCCAAGCCGACTACTGCCAGCGCGGGCGAGTCGCCATAGGTGCCGCCGCGACGCTTGAGTTGCTGCTCTAGCTCATACTGGACGCTGTCTTTGACGTTCTGCCAATAGGTAGTGTCCCTGCCACGTGGTCCGGGCGCAGCGAAGGCGATTTTGATGCCTTGATCGAAGGCGGTTAATCCCTCGGCGGACATCGCAGTCAACAGATCGCGAACGGGGATATCGTTGATCGTCTGAAAATGCTGACTCTGGACGATGAGAGGAATGGCTCTGCCACCATCGGGGGTCGTTGCGGCGAGTCGGATGCGTTCAAGGTACGCTTGGTGCAAACCGCTCAGATCATTTTCAGGGTAGCCATCTGCGTCACGATCAATTTTGTCATGACAGCCTGGGCACAGGAGCATCAGGTTAGCAGTATCGTTAGTGTGCGCCTCAGCATCATGATCCGTGCGTCCCCGAGGCCCCTTGGGACTGGCGGGTAGGATATGCGCCACTTCGCCCCATTTCATTGGCTTGCCGGCACGATAATCGAACGTTAGATCTGTGCCGCACAGTTCACAATGACCAGCGGTCTGTGTCCATACGATCCGCTTCGTCTCATCATTCGTGTTAAAGCGCCCGCTCGCGGGCTTAGCGTCTTCTTTTTCTGCCATTTCGACCGCCCCCCGAAAAACATCCATGATTGAAAACGATGATGGCAATATAAGGTCATATTAGGGTCATTTGTCCCGATTTCAAGAGAGATCTGAGAGTGACGAATGCTGAGTCGCCTTTGAGCAGGATGCTTTTTTGGCTCATCGAAACGCAGTGGTGGCGGCGTTCGTTTTCTGGCAAGTGCTGTTGGGTAATGGCACTGACCACAGCGTATGTATCGAAATTAGCGAATTTATGCAAAAGACATAAACTTGCTAATTTCGATACATACCGCGCGTAGGACTGATGAAAACGGCTATGCAGCTCAAGCGAGGCTGCAAGCGCAGCCCCTTTCGTATGCATTTTTACGCGTCAGTGCTTGCCAGGCTCAACGGACAAGTGTCGACGACGCATGAGGTGATAGGCCGCCGGGATCACAAACAGCGATAGCAAGGGTGCCGTAACCATACCGCCAATCATCGGGGCGGCAATGCGGCTCATAACCTCGCTACCGGTACCGCTTCCCAAAAGTATAGGTAACAAACCAGCGATAACCACTGCCACGGTCATAGCCTTAGGTCGAACGCGCTGGACAGCGCCTTCACGAATCGCGGCCATCAACCCGCGTTCTGTGTTGTCAACGAGGTCTTGACGCTCGGTCCATGCATTTTTCAGGTAGAGCAGCATGATCACGCCAAATTCGGCAGAAACACCGGCCAAGGCGATAAAGCCGACCCCGGTGGCAACCGACAGGTTGAATCCCAACAGATAGAGAAACCATGCCCCACCAGTCAGTGCGAATGGCAGAGTGGCCATGATCAGCAAGGCCTCATCAAATCGAGAAAACGTTAGGTAGAGCAGCACGAATATGATCAACAGCGTGGCAGGCACCACCAGTTTGAGTCGTGCGTTGGCCCTTTCGAGAAATTCGAACTGTCCTGAGTAGCTCAGGCTCATACCGGGCTGCAACTTAACCTGCTCGCTGACGATCCGTCGAAGATCGGCGACTACTGAGGCAATGTCCCGGCCACGCACGTCGATATACACCCAGCCTGAAGGTCGTGCGTTCTCACTCTTGAGCATAGGCGGACCATCGCTGACCTTGATCTTCGCCACAGTGCCAAGGGTGATCTGACTACCCAAAGGTGTGTAGATCGGCAACTGCTCCAGGGCACCGAGTGAGTCACGCCACTCGCGAGGGTAACGGACGTTGATCGGGAAACGAGCCAGCCCTTCAATCGTCTCCCCGACGTTTTCACCGCCTATTGCGCCGGCCACGATCGACTGCACATCGGCAATATTTAACCCATAGCGGGCCGCAGCGTTACGATCTATATCCACGTCAATATAGCGGCCACCGGTCAGTCGTTCGGCCAACGCTGAACTGACACCTGGCACGTCCTTGGCTACACGTTCGACGGCTTGGGTTACGGCATCGATCTCCGTCAGGTTGGTACCGGCAACTTTCACACCAATCGGGCTTTTGATACCGGTAGCCAGCATGTCAATGCGGTTACGAATCGGCGGTATCCAGATGTTGGTCAAGCCTGGGACACGCACCACTCGGTCCAGCTCCTCCACGAGTTTTTCCTGGGTCATGCCTGGCCGCCATTGCTCGTGCGGCTTGAATTGGATGGTGGTTTCGAACATTTCCAAAGGTGCGGGGTCAGTCGCGGTTTCAGCGCGGCCGGCTTTTCCGAATACGTGTTCGACCTCTGGAACTGTCTTTATCAGACGGTCAGTCTGTTGAAGCAGTTGCGCGGCCTTCTGAGCCGATAATCCCGGCAGAGCTGATGGCATATAGAGCAGGTCCCCTTCGTCCAGCGGGGGAAGAAACTCACCACCCAGACGAGAGATCGGCCACAACGCGCTGACAAAGACCAGCAACGCAACCAGCAGTGTTACTTTGGGTCGACGTAATACGGCGTCCAGAGCGGGCTCGTAGATCCGGATCAGCCAGCGATTTAGCGGATTCTGTTGCTCATTGGGAATTCGTCCACGAATCCAATACCCCATCAGCACCGGTACGAGAGTTACCGACAGTCCAGCCGCTGCGGCCATAGCGTAGGTTTTGGTGAACGCCAATGGACCGAATAGACGTCCTTCCTGAGCCTCCAGCGTGAACACCGGAATGAACGACAGGGTGATGATCAGCAGACAGAAGAACAATGCAGGTCCTACCTCGGCAGCCGCTTCGGTCATCACGTGCCAGTGATGCTCACCCTTGAGTTCCTCCCCTGGGTGGGCCATGTGCCAGGCCTCTACCTTCTTGTGGGCATTCTCGATCATCACCACTGCGGCGTCGACCATGGCGCCGATAGCGATGGCGATCCCGCCCAAGGACATGATGTTGGCATTGATGCCTTGGTAGCGCATGACGATGAAAGCAATCAACACCCCCACTGGAAGGGAGATAATTGCTACCAGGGATGAGCGCAGGTGCCAGAGAAAGATCCCGCAGACCAACGCGACGACGATGAACTCTTCGATCAGCTTGTGGCTGAGGTTTTCCACGGCACGATCAATCAACTTGCTGCGGTCGTAGGTGGTGACGATTTCTACCCCGGCCGGCAAACTGCTTTTCAGCTCGTCGAGTTTGGTTTTGACCGCCGCAATGGTTTCACGAGCATTCTTACCGCTGCGCAGAATCACCACGCCGCCGACAGTCTCACCTTCGCCATCCAGTTCGGTGATGCCTCGACGCATCTCAGGCCCCAACTGAATCGTGGCAACATCGCCCAGGGTGACCGGCACACCGCCGGTGCCCAGTTTGAGTGGGATAGCGCGAAAGTCATTGAGCGTCTTCAGGTAGCCGGAAGCTCGTACGATGAACTCTGTCTCCGCCATTTCCAGCACGGCCCCACCGGTTTCCTGATTGGCCTTGCCGATCGCCTCGGTCACCTCAGACTGCGTGATACCCAAGTTCGCCAACTTAAGCGGATCGAGTTGGACCTGGTACTGTTTGACCATGCCACCCACGGTGGCCACTTCCGCAACGTTCGGCAGTGTCTTGAGCTCGAACTTGAGAAACCAATCCTGTAGGGCTCGCAGTTGCGCCAGATCGTGCCCACCACTGCGATCAACCAGCGCGTACTGAAAAATCCAGCCAACCCCTGTGGCATCAGGTCCTAAGGCGGGCTTGGCACTGGCCGGAAGGCGACTCTGTATCTGGCTCAGGTATTCCAACACCCGCGAGCGGGCCCAGTACAAGTCAGTTCCGTCTTCGAACAGCACGTAAACGAAGCTGTCGCCAAAGAAGGAATAACCGCGCACAGTCTTGGCCCCAGGCACTGAGAGCATGGTGGTTGCCAATGGATAGGTCACCTGGTTCTCGACGATCTGTGGGGCTTGGCCTGGATAAGGTGTACGGATAATTACCTGAACATCCGACAGGTCTGGCAATGCATCGATGGGCGTACTTTGAACCGCCCAGATACCCCATGCCGTGACGAACAGCGTCGCCAGCAACACAAGAAAGCGGTTGGCCACCGACCAGCGAATAAGGGCCGCAATCATGGCTGGCTCCCAGAGCGTTCCAGACGCTCAACGCGCAGACCATCATCCGTCTGGCTGACAGCAATCCGAACCTTGTCGCCCGTTTTTAGGCCCTTCATCAGAGCTGGAGTGGCGAGAGGGAAAGTCATCGTCATGCCTGGCATACCCAATGTCTTGAAGGGACCGTGGGCGAGCGTGACTTCTTTGTCGTTGATCTCAACGATCTGACCATCGGCCTCATGCAAAGCTCCGACGGTTACAGTAGATGGCGAAACGTCCAATGAGCTTGCGACAACGCCCTTGAGACTGGCCTCCGAGTCGAGCAGGAACTGGCCAGAGGTCACCACTTTCTGCCCCTCTTCCAAGCCTTTCAATATAGCCGTCTTGCCATCGTTATCCTGTCCTAACTGCACCTCCACCGGGCGATATCGACCAGCGTCTTCAGAGAGCATCACCAACGCACGTCGACCGGTACGAATGACGGCCTCGCTCGGCACCCACAAAACACTTTGCTCCGTCGAACGGTTGAGGCTTACCTGTGCGGTCAAACCTGGTCTAAGTCGACCATCCGGATTGGGTAACTCGACTCGAACGCGAAGTGTGCGACTGTCCGAACTGGTTTCCGGAAGAATCGCACTTACGACGCCCTTGAGCACAACTCCAGGGAACGCGGACAAACGCGCTTCGGCTGCTTGCCCTATGACGATTGACCCAGCTTCCGACTCTGGTACAGCCACGGCCAGCCAGACACTGCTCAAACCATTAACACGAGCCAGCGTCTCGCCTGCGGCCACCGTCATACCTTCACGCACACTCAGTTCTTGAAGCACACCACCAATAGGGGTGGTCAGAGTCAGGTTCGGCTGAACCTTGCCACTGCGCTCAACTTGAGCAATTAACGAAGTTGGCATTCCGGTTAGCCGCAATCGCTGCCGGGCCGCTGTAAG
This sequence comes from Pseudomonas sp. GW704-F2, assembly GCF_059423025.1. Classification (NCBI taxonomy): domain Bacteria; kingdom Pseudomonadati; phylum Pseudomonadota; class Gammaproteobacteria; order Pseudomonadales; family Pseudomonadaceae; genus Pseudomonas; species Pseudomonas sp. GW704-F2. The sequence continues at coordinate 81,681 of NZ_JBWKXO010000016.1, forward strand.
CAAGCCAGCATCGCCACTACGCTTGAGGGCGAGAAATTCCTCCTGAGCAGCTGCCCAATCCGGAACCAACATATCTGCCAAGGCGGCATTCGCTTTCAGCACATCACCAGGTGCATGGGCATACACGCGCTCGACAAAACCCGCCGTACGGGCCTGAATGACTGCAACGTCCCGTTCGTTGAAGGCCAGCACACCTACCACGTTCAGTGTCGAGGCAAATAAGCCTCGACTGACACTTGCCAATCGCATACCAAGGTTCTGAGTCAGGCTTGGATCAATTCGAATGGCAGCGCTGTCCCCCTTGGTATCTGCGTATTGAGGGATCATCTGCATGTCCATGAAGGGTGACTTACCCGGTTTATCGAATTTCTGTTGTGGGTACATTGGGTCATACCAATACAGAACTTTTCGATCAGCAGAGGCTTTGGGTTCCTGATCCTGCACAACACCAGCTACTCCGCTCATTCGCGGTTGAGCTAACCAGTAACCACCGGCAACACCCAAGGCAATCGAGATGCCGACGACTAAAGTCCCTTTCCATACTTTAAAAATCATTGAGCGGACTCCCCGTAGGAGAAATACAGGCGAGCGCTGGTAAGAGCACGTTGCTCTTCAACGTCAATCTGCTTGAGACGGGCTTCGATGAGTTCGCGTCGGGCGGCCACAACCGATTTCAAATCACCCTTGCCGGAGCGGTAGCTGGCCATGGTGAGTTCGACCTTTTCTTTAGCCAGCGGCAACAAGCTTTCCTGATTACGGTTGACTGAACGATTGAGGCGCTCGTAGTCGGCCAGTTCATCCTCTAGTTGCTGGGTATGCTCGCGTGACAGGGCTTCGCGCTCAGCCTCAAGCTGGTTTAGTTCGGCGTGCTTGGCCGCAATCTTGGGGTTTTGCCGAGAGTCAGGAAACAGCGGGAGATCCCATGAAAACTGCACGCTGACCATATCACCGAACTGTTGGCCGCGATGCTGATAGTCGAATTCCCAGCTCCAGTCAGATTGCTTTTCCGCCTTAGCTTCACGAATCTTGGCTTGTGCTTCTCGGGTCATCGGCACAAAAGCAGCTAGTTCGGGGTGATGTTGCAGCTTATGGGAGTAACCAGAGGTTTCGATGGGCCAATCAGGCAAGCTGCCCACCGGTTTGTCATTGGCGGCAGGGCCAATCCAGCGCTTGAGGGCAGCCCGGGCCTGCGCACGTTGGCGAACTAAATCATCCTGCAGCTCGGCCAGTTGAGCAGCTTCCTGTTTAGGTGTGACCGCATCGGCGGGTTGAGCGCGGCCACCCGCAATCTGTGACCGGACGGTATCGCTTAGAAGACGGTTTTCTTTATAGAAGTCCTGGAACATCACATCTTTACGCTCAACCGAGTAGCTACTGATCCAGGCCAGTGCCGTGGACTGTCGGACGTTCAGACGCGCCACTCGACGCTCGGCGGACGCTCTATCAACAGCCGCATCCGCGACCTCGATACGTGCTTTGCGCTTGTCGCTGTTAGGCATCTCCTGCCTGATCCCGACCACTTGCATGGTCATGAAGTCCTGGTCGATGCTCCATCTGTCCGGACCACCAATGGGGTAGTTCTGGACGCCCAGCAGTAGCTTGGGATCTGGTAGTTCGCCAGCGGGAATGGCCGCGCTGGTGGCTGCTTGAATTTTGGCGTCTTGTGCGGTCAACGACGGTGCATTGTTTTCGGCCAGCCGCAAAGCTTCATCGAGTGTCAATACGCCAGCGAGGCACGGCAATGCCAGTACGCTTGCCGCCAGGCCGGCCACAAGGGACCAACCTGTGCAATAGCACTTGAAGTTCATGTTCACGATTCCTGTGATGATCCACCGCGCGCTTCATAAGACATGCGCGCAGATATGCCATCCCGCTAAAGCGGAATGAGGCTCAGTGTGGTACAGGAATCAAGTACGGGGCGGTCGCCATACCCCTGAAGGGGTTTGTACGAGTGGGAAATGGCTGGAGAAGGGCAGAACGAGAGGACTGGACAAGGTGATAGGAGGCTTGATGATCGAGACTTGCAGCATACCGCCAGTTTTGCATTCCTGGCCCGGCTTACAGGGTTTTCCATGCTCGGTGGGACTTTTCATGTCGTGGCAGCAGTCTTGCCCCATACCATCCATCATCGCCATGCCCATGGTTTTCATCGGGCATGGTTCAGTCGATGCCTGAACACCCGCCATCCCGCTGAGGGGAAGCGCCAAGCTAATCAGGAAAATTAGGCAAAACCGCAGGTAGCGTTTCATGAGCTGGAGTGTAGACGGTGCAAATGGCCCTTACAATTCACCCTTGAGACTCCTTTGTCGGCTATCACCAACCGCTATGCGGCGCTCATTTCCATTACTGGGCTTAAAGTACCTAACCATGCTATGAGACAAATAATGATGACTGCCATTGAAAATTCGAGCTTCATGCTACGGCGCAAGGCATTGACCGCGACAGCATAGTCTCCATTTCGAACAGAACGTTCCAAGAGCGGGCTTAGGTGAAAACGGTTGAGCGTCGCTAATACGATCATCCCGGCAAAGAGCAGGACCTTCAAAAATAGCAACTCGCCATAAGTGCTGAGCATCACCTCATCGAGATTTGGCCCAACGATAAATAGGTAGTTCGCCACTCCCGTAATGCTGATGATCACTACAATCACCGCGCCGGCCGATTCAAACCCTGTCAGTACCCGAGCAAGAATTCGTGCTTCTCGCTCACCTTTCAGTGATTTCAAACGCAGCAGCAGGGCAAATGCCGCTAGCGCACCCAACCAACCGCCTGCGGCCAAAAGATGGAAGATGTCGCTAATAAAGTGCCAGTAGCGACGGCTTCCCTCGTCCATTGCTCCGTGCCCCGTCCATGCCAGCGTCGCTAGCGCAATCGCGCCACAGACAGTGACAATCCAAAGACTCAGTGTTGGAAAGCGCTTGTTCAGGGAAACGCCAATAATTGCCGTCACCAACGCCCCTATTCGGACCATCCAGGTCAAACCGACGTCAGTCCCCATGAGAACCATTTGAAAAATATGGTGATGTAGCTCCATAAAGCCCGATACGCCACTCATTGCTTTCGCAAGCAACAGCATGGCTGCAAGGGACAGAGCTACACCTACAACAGATGTACCGTAAAGAAGCGACTCAAAATTCAAAACCGCTCCCGATACTCTTTCTTTACCCCTCAGGCTATAAAGACCGAAAATTGCCAGTCCAAATAAGAGCATAAGATCGAAATAAAGGGCAAAGCGAACAGCGATATTTATTGAGTCGCTCATGAATCATTTCACTTTGAAGGAAAAGTTACCGGTAATCGGGTGAGTGTCCGAGGAGACGGCACGCCATTCGACTTTATAAGTACCCGTGGTCAATGGCGATGCGGGCGTGATAACCATCGTCTTCGGATCACTGCCACCTGCAACGCCGGCTTTTACGCCCATAGGAGAGTTCGGCATGCCAGGCATATCGGTCATGATCAGTTTGGCACCAGAGAACTGAGTCGTTAGATTCTCAGAAAAGTGCAGTTCAATTTTAGAAGGAGCCGCCGCATCCGACCCTTCAGCGGGAGTAGAAGAAACCAGCTTTGGATGCGCCTGAGCAACTGCACTCAGAAGCAAACCCGCAGTCAGCGCAACAGCTACGGTGGTAGTTTTAAGGAATGACATGCAAGACTCCTCACAGCAAGAGCTGTTGGTTCTAGGTTTTTTAGGGAATATCTAGTTTTTACTTTTTGACGCTTGTTAAAGCCACTGGCGAATACCTAGCAGATTCCGTGTCCTAGGGCGGGCTGGACAGGAAGAAATCACAAGAACTCTAACGTCACAGTGCGAGTACACGATGCCACATGAACGCAAACTATTCGATTACATTTCAGTCAGCTTGAGGTGGGATTTTGGACACTGATAAGCGCGTATACAGGGCCGAATACGTGACTCCCTTTGCGACGCGCCAAGAGGTTTCCGTCATCCACGAACGTTCCCTTTGAGCTAACCACATGCTGCTATATATATATGAGCAACGGGCCTTACGCCTTTTTTTCATCCGCACAAGGGAGTTCAATATGAAAGGCTGTTTTTCCGCTTGATGACGTACACCAAATCTTGCCGTCATGCGCTTCTATGATTGATCGAGTGATCGACAAACCTAGCCCTGCATTGCTTGGGCTCCCTTCTCTGCGAGCCGGGTCCACGCGATAAAAACGATCGAACAACTTTTCAAGATGCTCAGGCGCGATTGGCTTTCCAGGGTTCTCCACGGAGACCGATATTGAAGTTCCTTTCTGCCGGATATCGACACTAATACACTCCCCTTCGGGGGTGTACCGGAGTGCATTTGAGAGCAGATTAGAGATGGCCCTGTCGAGCATAAGGACGTCACCTCGGACGCTCCCCCTCCCTGTGACTTTGAGGTCGATCCCTCGCTCATCAGCAAGCAAGCGGTAGTATTCGAGTAATTTCTCTACTACCGCTACCAGGTCTATCGGTTTGTTTTCATGTGTAATCAGACCGTTGTCTGATTTCGCCAGAAAAAGCATGTCATCAATCATCCGGCCCATACGTTTTAAATCATCAAGATTTGAGTACAGATTATCTTCGTAGTCCTCAATATTCCTTTTTCTAGATAAAACCACTTCAGTGTGAGTCATCAAATTACTGACCGGCGTTCGTAATTCGTGAGCAATGTCCGCAGAGAAGTTCGATAAACGAACAAACGCATCGTCCAATCTGGATAACATTGCGTTGAACGACAACACCATCTGCTGGAGCTCTTTAGGAACGGGACCTAACGGAATACGCTCTTTGAGTGATTTAGCTGACATTGAAGCCGCGACCTGAGTAACTAGGCGGATAGGCCGTAGGCCACTACTCGCGACCATCCAGCCCAGTGCAGCACTGACCAGCGCGCTGATCACCAGCCCTATCCAAAACCAGCGTTCAAGCGTCTCGAAGAAAGCCATATGTTGAGTAACATCAAAGATCAACATCACGGTCAATGGCTTGTCTTGCCCTGTCACAATGGCTTGTGCCGTCACTCCTCGAAATACCTGCTCCTCATCTCGCCACTCCCAGACATTGCTGTTTGTGATTGTTCGGTAGTCTTCCGGCACTACGATCGGACCAGGATCAGCAAACAGGAGCTTGCCGTCACCATCGATGATAAGTGCTGTCAAATCACGATGAGCACCAAGCAGCGCCTCCAGCTCGGGCTTAACATCACTGAACTGATCAATGCTATTCAACCCAGTCAAAATTCTTTGCGTCGAGTGAAGCTTTTCGTTCAGCGCCTGCTGATCCAGCATCTTGAAGTGATGCCGGCTAAGGTTGTTAAAACTGAGTCCGGCGACGGTGAGCACAGCTGTTACAGCAAGCATGAACATCAGGCTCATGCGGGTAGTCAGTGACATTCGCTTCATTCCGACCCCGAGTCCGGTGCGTCCAACATGTAACCCATCCCCCGAGAGGTGTGGATCAGCTTGACCTCAAAATCATCATCAATCTTCGCTCTGAGCCTCCTGACCGCGACCTCGATGACGTTGGTATCGCTGTCGAAGTTCATATCCCAAACTTGGGAAGCAATAAGTGACTTGGGGAGAACCTCGCCTCGACGACGGAGCAGCAATTCGAGTAACGCAAACTCTTTGGCTGTGAGATCTATACGTTTGCCTCCACGGACAACCCTGCGCTTGAGCAGGTCAACCTCAAGATCCGCCAATTTCATGTGGGTTTGGGAGGGGGCTGTGCTCCCTCTTCGCAGCAGCGTTCTGACGCGGGCCAGCAATTCAGAAAATGCGAAGGGTTTTATAAGGTAATCGTCTGCCCCCAGCTCAAGTCCTTTGACGCGATCCTCAACGCGGTCTCGCGCCGTGAGAAAAAGCACGGGGACATTTTTTCCGGATGCTCGCACCTTCTGAAGTACTTCCCATCCGTCCAGCCCAGGCATCATCACATCGAGAATCAGCAGGTCATACGCCTCGCTCAAAGCGTGCTGAAGCGCGTCTTGGCCATTGGTAAAGCGATCAACATTGAACCCCGCCTCAGTGAGTCCTTGCTGCAAATAGATACCTATTTTGGGTTCGTCTTCCGCAACCAGAAGTCTCATGGGGGTGGCTCTCAAATAATTGTGAGGCTGAGTCTGCAACGAAATGCTTCTGCCAACCAGCAACTGACAGAAAAGTAATATTGGCTTCAGGTAGTTGTCAGCGAGCGCTGTCTAGGGTTCAAACATGAGTACTTCTTGGTGCTCGACCGACTCTTCAGCATGAAACCTAAGGGAGCCGGAAAATAAATCCATAAGGAGCTGTCCTATGAATCGCCTAAAAGTCCTTTTCTTTGTGAGCTCGATACTCGTCTCGGCTTCTGCGTTGGCTGAAGGTGGCGCAGACCGGATCGCGGAGCGTATGGAGAGCCTGCGCGACAAAGCAGAAGCAACCTTGGTACAAGCTGAAAAAGCCCCTGAAGGACAGCGCCATGTACACATGGCCGAGCATATGAAAATGCTGGGCGAAATCATGAGCCAGCTCCATCAAGATCACCCAAACGCATCAATGTCACCTCAGCAGCACCTCGCCTGGATGGAAAAACACGATGCTATGGTTGATGACGTTTTGAGCCAAATGCAGCGCGAGCACAAACTGATGCTTTCTGAAAACCATCAGTGACCAACCAGGTCTCATTGGTTTTTTGAACCGGTCCTCTAAACACGGCGTCATTCGGGCGCCGCGTTTTCTTTTGAAAACTTACAGAAATGTAGTGTTCAGGTCAGTTAAGTGGCAGCTCCGCCCCTTTAGCATAGCCAGTGATTCGCTCTTAACCCACGAGGTCACCATGAAAAATAAGCTTATTACCCCAGTTATTGCGGCAATCACCCTACTCTTCGGTGCTACAGCGATGGCCAGCGCAGGTCATGGGAAAGAGGATATTGGCCAGCCTGGAGTCGCCTCTGAGGTTACTCGCACGGTTGATGTGGAGATGGGTGATATTTTCTTCAAAACTAAAAACATCGACGTAAAGCCCGGTGAAACAGTTCGCTTTGTACTTCACAACAAAGGGGCGCTGCTGCACGAGTTCAATATCGGTCAGGCCGCTGCTCATGCGGCGCACCAAAAAGAAATGGCGAGCATGTTCCAGAATGGAACGCTTACACCCATCGGTGCTGGGAAGATGACGGGCAACATGGGCCACAGCATGGGAGGGATGAAGATGGTCGGAATGGAACATAACGACCCGAACAGCGTGCTGGTCGAGCCAGGAGCAACCAAGGAGTTGATCTGGACCTTCAACAACAGCGCCGGACTTCAATTTGCCTGCAACGTGCCAGGTCATTACCAGTCGGGGATGGTCGGTCAATTTGACTTGAAGTAAGCCTGAGCTGACAGCTAAAACCGCGTCGACGCGAGAGTTGACTACGCTCTGAGGCAGAGATCAGAGCAACTCGCTCACACTGGGGTCTAGATCATGAATAACCATCAGCATCCGTTTGGAAGCACCACCCCTCCATTTTGGAGGCGCAAAACAGGCGTTGTACTGATCATGCTCATCGCGATCGGTGCCTTCTACGTGGTGCGGGAACATTTCAGCCACGTTTATCCGTATTTGCCCTATCTCATTCTGTTGATCTGTCCATTGATGCATTTTTTTGGGCATGGACATGGCGGACATGATCATGGCGATCAGGCAGCAACCAACAAGGACGAAAAATAGCTATGCCCACTACACCGAGCCATCACGATCACGGTCCCGCCCACGCTGCCTCGCCCCCTGACGGTGATCTACGTGACCCGGTGTGCGGTATGGCGGTTACGCCTCCAAGTAAATTTGGCGAGTCTTATCAGGGACAGATGTATCAATTTTGCAGCCAGAAATGCCAAGAGAAATTTCGGGCAGATCCAGACCACTACAGTGGTAATCATCCCAGCACTGAACCCAGCATCTCCGCTACAGAGCCTGTGCTACAAGTAGCCACTGAATTTACCTGTCCTATGCACCCGGAAATAAGACAGCCAGGGCCCGGCAATTGCCCTAAATGTGGCATGACATTAGAACCGGTCATGCCCGCGCTAGATGACGATGACAAAACCGAGCTCCGGGATTTCGCTCGCCGCTTTTGGTGGTCGCTGCCTTTAACCGTGATAGTGACCCTTCTAGCCATGGCGGGTCATTCATTACAATTCTTCCACGGCTCGGTTCAAAACTGGATCGAGTTCGCTCTGGCGACGCCGGTCACCTTATGGGCAGGTTGGCCCTTTTTTGTAAGGGCCATAGCATCTGTTAGAAATCGCAGTCCAAACATGTGGACTCTGATTGGGCTGGGGACTGCCGCAGCCTATCTTTACAGCGTCGCGGCAACCCTATTTCCCCAAAGTTTTCCCACCACCTTCATGCAAGATGGACGCATCGGCGTCTACTTCGAAGCCGCTGCGGTCATCATCTCGCTCACCTTGCTTGGGCAGATTCTTGAGCTCAAAGCACGTTCACAAACCTCCGCCGCCATTAAGTCCCTTCTAGGCCTGTCTCCCAAGACTGCACGCAAGATCAACGCCGATGGTCAGGAGGAAGACATTCCTCTTACCCATGTTCACTTGGGAGACCATTTGCGGGTCAGACCTGGTGAAAAGGTGCCAGTTGATGGCTCCGTACTCGAGGGAGAAAGTGCGGTGGATGAATCCATGCTCACTGGTGAACCTGTGCCGGTAATGAAAAGAGCAGGGGATAGTTTGATCGGCGCCACGCTTAATACTCATGGGAGCTTGGTGATGGAGGCGCAAAAGGTCGGCGCCGACACCATGCTGTCGCAGATAGTACAAATGGTCGCTCTAGCCCAACGCTCCAAAGCGCCAATGCAACGAATGGCCGACTCGATTGCCGGCTACTTTGTGATGGGGGTTATCGCGATTGCGTTGCTGACACTCTTAGGCTGGGGGCTATTCGGCCCAGAACCCAGCTGGGTCTTCGGCCTGATCAACGCTGTCGCCGTACTTATCATCGCTTGCCCCTGTGCACTGGGTCTCGCAACGCCCATGTCGATCATGGTTTCGACGGGTAAAGCCGCCAGTATGGGTGTGCTGTTCAGGGATGCCAGAGCCATCGAAAACCTTTGCAAGATCGACACACTGATTGTCGATAAAACTGGGACCCTGACAGAGGGACGGCCGGTATTTCACAGTGTGGAGGCCACACCAGATTTCAACCCACACGATGTTCTTCAACTGGCCGCTAGCCTTGATCAAGGCAGCGAACACCCTTTGGCTCATGCCATCGTCGATCACGCCCGAACTGAAAATGTTGCGCTCACCAAGCCTGAATCGTTTGAGTCCGGGTCAGGGATTGGAGTCAGTGGCCTCGTTGATGGTAAGAAAGTACAGCTGGGCAACACTGCACTGATGGAAGCTGCCGGCGTGAGCACTAAGGTCTTACAAGACCGTGCAGAGTTGTTGCGCCTTGAAGGCATCAGCATCATCTATCTAGCAGTTGACGGGGTCTTGGCAGGATTACTGGCGGTCTCAGACCCGATAAAACCGACCTCTAAAGAAGCAGTCACCAAGCTTAAGGCTGATAACGTAAAAATCATCATGGCCACCGGAGACGGGCTCACCACCGCACGTGCTGTCGCCAGGGAGATGGGTATTGAAGAGGTTCATGGTGAAGTGAAACCTCAGGACAAGGAGCGCCTGGTGGCGGACCTCCAGCAATCCGGTCGAAAGGTTGCCATGGCCGGCGACGGTATCAACGACGCACCGGCCTTGGCGCGAGCAGACGTGGGCATTGCCATGGGTACAGGGACTGACGTCGCGATGAATAGCGCGCAGCTCACGCTGGTAAAAGGCGACCTGATGGGGATTTTACGAGCACGGGCACTTTCGGTTGCAACGGTGAAAAACATGCGGCAAAACTTGGGGTTCGCCTTCCTTTACAACTCAATGGGTATCCCCCTCGCCGCAGGCCTGCTCTACCCACTGACGGGGCACCTTCTGTCGCCAATGATCGCTGCGTTAGCCATGAGCGTCAGTTCTGCATCTGTAGTTTTCAATGCTTTGAGACTGAGGAATACCCGAATAGATTGAGCGTAACCGATGCTCGCAGCCCGTTAATACATAACCCTTGACCTTGCCATTGTGTCAACGTTGATGCTGGTGTTGCGGTGAAAAGAGACCGCTCAGCACAAGAGGAATAACCATGTTCGTCTTAAACGTATCAGGCATTGGTTGCGGTAGCTGCGTCAGCAAAATCACCAAAGCAATTCAGTCACTGGACAGCAAGGCTACGGTTTCCGTGGATCGCGCGGCAGGTAAGGTAACCGTTGAAAGCAGCGAACCCCCAGAGCAGGTCCGTAAAACTGTGGAAGCACTCGGTTTCCCTTCCCAAATCAGCGCCTGAGGCGCTGATTCCCTCGCTGGGTGAGGTTTATTAGTCACCTCGTAGAGCTTTAAGTAGCCCCTTAAATGCTCCATTCAATCGAGTAAAAGCAGTTTCGAAATGAATCGAATTTTCCGTATATTTTGCCACCTCGACCTGTTGATCCACAGTATTTTGATCAATGGAAGGTTGGTTCGGCGTGCTGTAAAGCAAAGCGCCGCTGTGAATATCACTTGCTAATTCGTTTACGGCAATATGTTTTGGGTTTGTTGTTTTCAAAGAGAACGGAGTAGCAAAACCTCCTTTTGTCTGGCTAGCCAGGACAGCGGAAAAGTCCAAATCTCTGGCCTTAAAGTTAGGAGTGTCGACATTAGCGATATTATTGCTAAGCACCTCAGCTCGTTGGCTGCGAAAAAGTAATGCTCTTTCTGCGGAGCCAAGCGCTTTTTCAAAATTAATACTCACCGGTGGCCACCTTTAGTTACGCTAAGTTACGCTGCCATTTAGCATTCCCACCTATATCGAACACTCAAGTGCTTAACGTAGTGCATCCGAGTCGAGATACAATTCAAGTGCGAACGAAAAAACGTCAAACCTCCGCGAAAGTGACCGGAAGATTACACAACCGCACAGGTAAGTTTTAAAGAGTAAATGGCGGTTATGTGACGCTGGATGGCTTAGACCTTACGGACTATTCACTCTGTATCTCAAGAGAAATATCGCAACCTGACACAACTGTAATATTGGCCTAAGCTTCCTGTCAGGGGATGAGTCTTATAGTCCTATTGAGCCTCAAGCTCACCTCTTAGAGTCAACGATTGATGTGGATTCAGGGGGCATCAATACTCATCCGAGGAACCCCAAATGAATCCTATCAAAACCTTGTTCGTCATCGCTGCTCTGACCGTTTCTTCTTTGGCTATGGCTGAAGGCGGTGGTGACCGGACTTTCGCACGCATGGAAGTGGCCAGGAATAATTCGATGGAATCGTACCGAGTGGCTCAAACGCAAAATGCCCAACCTCCTGTCGCTGAAAGCAAAGCCAAGGCGATGGACCACAAGAATTGCTAAATAGCTGGGCCCTCCAAGCTGACAGAAATGTAATCACTGCGGTGGTTTAAATGTGGCAATTTCTGAACTCGCTTGCCGTAAGAGTTTGTCTTTTGTGACGGTGGGCAAAGCTGATCCGGGCAACTCATGATCGGTTGTTTCGCACGGCTTCCCTTTTGACTGATTGGAAATAAACGGCATGCATTCCAAAACCTCTAGACGGACATTCGTAAAAGGCTTGGCCGCTGGTGGCATTCTCGGCGGCTTTGGCCTTTGGCGCACTCCTGTATGGGCGGTGACAAGTCCTGGTCTGCCGAGCGTACTCACCGGCAATGAATTTGATCTGTTTATTGGTGAAACCCCGGTAAACATAACCGGCTCGCCGCGAACAGCCATGACTATCAATGGATCATTGCCAGGACCTTTGCTGCGTTGGCGCGAAGGAGAGACGGTCACTCTGCGTGTAAAAAACCGCCTGGACCAAGACACCTCAATCCATTGGCACGGGATCATCCTGCCGGCCAATATGGACGGTGTACCTGGCTTGAGTTTCCATGGCATTGCACCCGACGGCATGTACGAGTACAAGTTCAAGGTTCATCAGAATGGTACGTACTGGTACCACAGCCACTCGGGCTTACAGGAGCAGGCAGGGGTTTACGGACCAATCGTTATCGACTCGAAAGAGCCTGAACCTTTTCAATACAACCGCGACTATGTGGTGATGTTGACTGACTGGACCGATGAAGATCCTAGTCGTGTCATGGCCAAGCTTAAGAAACAGTCGGGCTACTACAACCACCATAAACGCACTGTTGGTGATTTCATCGACGATGTCAGTAAGCAAGGTTGGTCAGCAACAGTAGCTGACAGGAAGATGTGGGCTGAAATGAACATGAGCCCAACCGACCTTGGAGACGTCAGCGCAGATACTTACACCTATCTCATGAATGGCCAGGCGCCCAACGGTAACTGGACCGGTATTTTCAAGCCGGGTGAGAAGCTACGCCTACGCTTTATCAACGGCTCGGCGATGAGCTATTTCGACGTCCGCATTCCTGGTTTGAAAATGACCGTTGTGGCCGCCGACGGCCAACACGTGAACCCAGTGAGCGTTGACGAATTCCGCATCGCCGTAGCTGAAACGTATGACGTGATCGTAGAGCCTGCCAGTGAAGAGGCTTACACCATCTTCGCCCAGTCTATGGATCGGACGGGTTATGCACGCGGAACCCTCGCACTTCGTGAAGGGCTAGTTGCTCAGGTACCTGCTATAGATCCACGTCCAATCGTCACTATGGATGACATGGGGATGGGCGGTATGGCTGGTATGGACCATGGCAGCATGGCCGGTATGGGCGGCGCCGAGAAGAAGTCAGGTGAAATGTCGGGCATGGCTGGCATGGACCACAGCAAGATGACCGGTATGGACCAAAGCGACATGACCGGGATGACCGGCATGGACAGCGGTGACATGACTAACATGGCGGGTATGGATCACAGCAAGATGGCGGGCATGGACAAAGGCGACATGTCCAGCATGGCCGGGATGGACCACAGCAAGATGGCTGGAATGGGTAGTGGTGATATGTCAGGGATGGCTGGCATGGGCGGTATGGGTGGAGAAATGCAGACACACCCTGCCTCCGAAACCAACAACCCCCTGGTTGACATGCAAGCCATGAATCCAACGCCAAAACTAAACGATCCTGGAATAGGCTTGCGGAATAATGGTCGTCGAGTGCTCACTTACTCCGACTTGAAAAGCACTTTCCAAGACCCTGACGGCCGCGAGCCAAATCGTACCATCGAGCTTCATTTGACCGGTCACATGGAGAAGTTTTCGTGGTCGTTTAACGGCATAAAATTCTCTGACGCCGAGCCGCTTCGCCTGAAGTACGGTGAGCGTCTGCGCATCACCTTGGTGAACGACACCATGATGACCCACCCCATCCACCTTCACGGCATGTGGAGTGACCTCGAGGATGAGAACGGCAAGTTCATGGTGCGCAAGCACACGATCGATATGCCGCCAGGTACCAAACGCAGCTATCGAGTTACCGCTGATGCCTTAGGCCGTTGGGCCTATCACTGCCACCTGCTTTTCCATATGGAAATGGGCATGTTCCGTGAAGTACGGGTTGATGAGTAAAGGAGACGATCTGTGAGCACATACCTTAATCGTAATTCCCTGGTGGGTTGCCTCTTTGCCGTTGGCCTGCTGGGTGGACTCCCGCCCATGGTGCTGGCACAAGAAAATGGCAGCGATCATTCAACCAATGTTCCTGCTACAGCAACGGACAAGCCAGCAATGACGGCGAACGATTCGAAGCTAGATCACGGGGCAATGGACAATAGCAAGATGAGCCATGAGTCGATGGATCATGACCAAAAAACCAAAAAGGCAGATTGAGATCATGACCAGTAAATTTTTACGCCCAACGTTGATGGCACTTGCAGTCTCTACCAGTCCTGCATTTTTCTTCATGGCCCAAGCTGCTGAGGAGATGGATCCGTCGATGGCGATGCCATCAAGTGCGAACGCGAAGCCTTCAACTGCGCAGAAATCCAAACCAGCCAAAGCAAAAGATGGCGCAATGGATCACTCCAAGATGGACCACGGCTCAATGGGAACTATGGACCATAACAAGATGGGGGCCATGGATCACAGCAAGATGAGCATGGACGACGGGCAAATGGACGGTATGGAAAGCATGGCTGGAGGGGCTACGACCACAAGCCGAACCCCTGTCCCCGTACTTACCGACGCTGACCGTGCAGCCGCCTTTCCAGATGTGGCAGGTCATGGTGTACACGACAAAAAAATCAACTCGTTCATCCTTCTGGATAAGTTTGAGTACCAAGACGCTGACAACGGGAGTGCGTTGGCCTGGGATGCCAAAGGGTGGATCGGCGGTGACGTTGATCGCCTGTGGCTGCGTTCGGAAGGTGAACGTACCAATGGCGTGACGGAAAACGCCGAACTCCAAGCACTCTGGGGGCACGCCATCGGTCCATGGTGGGATGTCGTCACGGGCGTTCGGCAAGACTTCAAACCCGGGTCGCCTCAAACATGGGGAGCGCTCGGTATTCAGGGCATGGCCCTCTATAACTTTGAAGCTGAAGCGACTGCCTATATCGGTGAAAACGGTCAAACCGCTGCTCGATTTGAAGGCGATTACGACATCCTGCTGACAAATCGCCTGATCTTACAGCCGACAGTCGAAGTAAACATGTATGGAAAAAATGATCCCCAGCGCGGCATAGGATCTGGATTGGCCAACACCGAAGTAGGGTTCCGGTTGCGTTACGAGATTGTTCGCCAATTTGCCCCTTATGTCGGGGTTACCTGGAATCGCTCCTACGGCAAGACCGCCGACCTGGCCAGCGATGAAGGGGAAAAGACCAACGAGGCTCGATTTGTAGCCGGTATTCGGATGTGGTTCTGAGTGGTTTGAGCAAAAGCCCTACGATTTTTGAATAACAGGGGGGCGGCTCCCCGACTCAAATATAATACCTTCAACCAAACCTTTGCAGCGGCATTCATCTCGCCGCCGCCAAGGGAAAAGGAAATATCCATGACAGGTAGCTTCCGACTCTCAAGTCGATTTCTGCGTATCGCAACGTTCGCCGCACTGTTCATCGGTTCAACCGCTCAAGCAGCACAGGCGTTGGCCATCGATGTTCACCGAGATGCTAACTGCGGATGCTGTAAGAAGTGGATTCAGCATCTTGAGGCCAATGGCTTCACCGTCATAGATCATGTAGAGACCAACATGAGTGCTGTCAAACAAGATCTGGGGGTCGCTCCACGACTCTCGTCTTGCCACACTGCGATGATCAACGGAAAGTTTGTTGAAGGTCACGTGCCTGCCGAGCAAATAATTGCGATGAGCAAACGTGACGACCTTCTCGGAATCGCCGCCCCTGGTATGCCAGCAGGTTCTCCAGGAATGGAAGTCGACGGAGTGCATGAGGCTTACCAGATCATCGGCCGGAACAAAGCTGGCACAGATCAGGTCATTGCTGAATACCCCGAAAACTAACCCCCCCGATCCATCCCGTTACAGCATGGTCACCGTTCATGGCCATGCAGTGGGACTTGCTCTGTCGACATTATTCTCAAACAATTCGCCAAGGACGATCAGCAACAGTTGTACAGGCGCACTTAAACCACATCGGATAACCCCGCACCGCTGTCCTCAATAACAATTTTAGATGAGTTCAAGTAATTGGTGATGACGCCGTGACACGCACTGCGCAGCAGATTGCTGACCGCGATAGTGATCGGTTTGGAAATGGCGTTGCCCCTCAGCTTGCCCTCCCAAACCAGGACATCTGTCTCGGCTGAAAAAGTTGAAAATGTAAATGACGGTGGTTTAAGAGTTCTTTTTTTGCAGGCTTTTCAGGCGCAGGGTCGCCCGTTGTACAGAGGCCATTTTTTCTGGACGCTTCATTCGTTTCCATTTTTTGATGTCTTCCTTGGTGCGACCGCAGCTGACGCACAGTTCGCTGTTCAGCTGGCAAACAGAGATACAGGGATTTTCGATGTCCTTGGCCATTGTTCAATTTCTCGTCGAACTCTACGTGCTACGGGTTCATTGCGAAGCAAGCACGGCGAGCTGATCGGGTGAATCAGCGACCAACTTCGTGCGGTACTCAACTGTCAAATGAGTGATCTCATGAACCGTTGCAAGCCGTTCTCGTATGTTTTCCGCATTCACTGCTGGGCTGCCCAGAACACTCACAATCGCAGCGCGGGCTTGCGGCCCCACCTGCCAGACATGAAGATCAATGATCGAAGCATCTCCCGGTTGCTCAACCAGTTCACGAATCTCTTCAGCGACATGATCATCTGTCTGATCGAGCAATACACCCGCAGTCACCCGCATCAACGACCAAGCCCAGCGCGCAATGACAACTGCACCCACAATCCCCATTGCAGGATCGAGCCATACCCAGCCAAGGTATCGACCAGCAAGCAGTGCTGCGATGGCCAGAACCGAAGTCAGTGCATCTGCAATGACGTGAACGTAAGCAGAGCGCAAATTATTGTCGTGACCATGCGCATGGTGAGATTCATCGTGGCCGTGGTCATGCCCATGGTGATGATCATGACCACCAGACAGCAAAAGCGCGCTCACCACATTCACTGCTAATCCTACAATTGCGATAAAAGTCGCTGTTCCGAATTGCACTTGAGTCGGTTGAAAGAGACGAAATAGCGACTCTCCGGCAATTCCCAAGGAGACCAGTCCCAAAATCAGAGCAGAGGCGAAGCCACCCAGGTCTCCCACCTTGCCAGTTCCAAAACTGTAGCGCGCACTTGAGGCATGTCTTTTTGCGTAACCGTAAGCAGCTGCGGCTATGCCAAGTGCTCCGGCGTGCGTTGCCATGTGAAAACCATCTGCCAGCAATGCCATTGAGCCAGTGAGATAACCGGCAGTGATTTCAGCAACCATCATTACGACGGTCAGAGCCACTACCCACAAGGTTCGCTTTGCGTTTTCTTCATGTGATTTCCCAAGGAACATATGGTCGTGGGAAAAGTCGATGTACGCATTACTCATTTGGGTAAATCCTATTTGGAATAGCGGCGAATGGCTTCGAGAAGCTCATCGACGCCTTTCGCTCTTTCTTCGTTGCTGAGTGTGGGATTCGCGACGTGTTCACGAGCGTGATCTTCGATGATTTCATCCATCAGCCCATTAATAGCGCCACGGGTCGAAGCGACCAAAAGCAAGGTTTTGGAGCAGTCATCATCAGAGTCGAGTGCTCGCTCAATCGCCTGGATCTGCCCAGCGATGCGCTTCACGCGTTTAAGAAGATTGTCTTTGCTTGATCTCAAATGACCCATACCATACCCCCCCTGCCTATATTGAGTGCATCATCACATGCTCCAACGAACCATACAAGCGTGCCGTGGAAGCCTTCCGACCGGCAGCGTTGCTGCAATAAAATCTGCAATCGAAACAATATCGTTTTGCTGGGCAAAACCAATAAAGTCGAGGAGCAGATACGCCCCTCAGTCACGCTTAGATGGCGGGTGTCTGTAGGATTATCTGAATGCCCTAGCCTTGGATCGCGCAGAACCCCGTACAACTCAGGGATAGGCTATGAGGCCTCTCAAGCAAGACGTCATCTTCCGCAAAAGCGACTCAGTACAGTAGTTGGCCCCATAGTGCGAACACTGGAACGACGGCTAAGACAAATAAACTGTAACGACAGTCCACAAAAAAAGGCGCCACTAGGGCGCCTAAGCCGTCTCCAAAACCAAAGGAGAAACAAAGAGACGGGGTGTATCTGGTAATCGGACACCTGATGCCGAGGGCTAGCGCCCGTTAAAGGAGTTGCAGTGGATATTCGACAATCAGTCGGACCTCGTCCAAATCAGATTCGAAATCGGTGGCTCGTGTCGTTGCCTGGCGAACACGCAAAGACATATCCTTCAGAGAACCTGACTGGATGACGTACTTAGCCTCAATGTCTCGCTCCCAACGCTTTTGGTCCTGTAATGGGGCACCATCCGCTCCGCGACGCATGTACACGCTGTTCGCGTTGGAATAGTCCGCGTCCCAACCCTTCGCGTAACGAGTCATGAAGCTAAGACCGGGGATGCCGAAAGCCTGCATATCTAGATCATAGCGTAGCTGCAAAGATTGCTCTTTCGGGGAGTTGAAGTCGCTGTACTGAATAGAGTTATCCAAGAAAATCGAATCTGATTGACGTAGGTAGTCAAAGTCGTCGTTGCCATTGTTACGCTGATACCCGACGGTCACCGTATGAGCTCCGAATTTGACCCCGGTCTTGCCGCTCCAGATGTTGTTATCGAAGCTCCCCAGAAGTTTTTTTCCCTCATCAACGGCTCGGTAATAATTAAAGCCACCGATCAGCGATACGCTGTCTGAGAGTGGATAGCTCAATGTGGTGCCCGCGTAATACTGGTTCCAAACATCCTTGAATTGGCTGGTGTAAAGACTTACACCTACGTGCTCATTGACGGTGTAATCGCCCCCTAGATAAGCAATCCACGGAGCATCAACCGCCCCGGCGTAGAAAGTCGAAAAGCCATCACGCATGCCACTGGAGTTGGGTTGGCTCATCGCATGCAGCCGACCACCCTGAAGGGTCAGGTCTTTGATGCTGGTGTTGGTAAACGTTGCACCACGGAAACTTTCCGGGAGGAGTCGGGAATCCCCATACGCCACGACAGGAGTCGACGGAAAGACATCCCCTACCTTGACGACTGTATCCAGGAAACGGACCTTTGCGGCGCCGCCTACTTTTGAATAGGAGTCTTCAGGTTGGCCTTTACTGTTGTGCGGCAAGACATCGACTGAACTTCGAGCTCCCGAGCGACCATCGCCTGAGTCAAGCTTGAGGCCTTCCATTGCAAACGCATCGATGCCGAACCCGACGGCGCCTTGTGTAAAACCAGACTCAAAACGACCGATAATGCCATGAGCCCACTCTGCTGAGTAGCCATTGCCCGTAGGACTTGACTGGCCTTTTCGATAATCTCGATTGAAATAAAGATTTCGATTGAGAATACTAAAGGTGCTCCCCTCAATGAACCCTTCAGGCTTTTGTTCAACGCCCACTGCAACTTGCCCCATGCTCATGCCAAGGGCAATGAGAGAAAGACTGTAAAAGCTTTTATTGTTCATTTAACACTCCAGGCTTTAGCTTGGCAGAGTTTCTTTGTGAAATATTTTTATCATTATAAAAGCCACCGGCACGTGAGGGTTTCCTCTACGCGCCGGCAGACATAATTTCATACAATAGATAACTCCAGCGTGACCTGAAAATTACTTCTATGTCAGCGAACAGTAAGCATGCCTAAAAATATATCGAGTAGTCTGGTGCAGACATCGCTTATCTCTACTAGCTTCCGTGCGGGCAGTTTGTGCCCATGACCATGTACTCCAAGGTGTTGATCTTGCCCGCCGAATCTTCATAAGTCATGCGCGAAGGGGCTACGCCGCAGGTTTTATTGGCCTGAGTGGTACTGATTACCTTCTGGACATCAAGGTTCATTCCATATTCATAATGAACAACTTCAGGTATCGCCTTTCCGTTTTCTAAGGCGTACTGCTCCATTGCCTGTTGGTTCTCTTGCATCATCCGACCATACACACGGTCACCGCCTCCTTCAGCCATGGCTAATGAAGATAAGGTCAAAATCGAAGCGGCGCAAAACGCTTTCATTGCTGTCATTGCTTTCATGATTTTCTCCTAAAGCTCAATTTTCTGAGTTAAAGAGTAACAAGTGAAAGCTTTCAGAAAGCTGCCGCGAAGGTTACTAATGTGAAAGGTGGACCCTACTCCGCGTTTACGCTTTCAAGCCAGATGGCATTTTTGTTATCACCAAAGGTTGGCAGAAGCTAACGGAACACAGATGCCCTCAAAAGCTTATTGAAACCGGTGGTCCCTCCCAATCCCTTGATACGCCGGTAGATCTGAGCAAGGCCTCTGCGTCGACCCCTGTTCTGGCCAGGCTTTCCAGATCCCACTCGAAGAAACTGGAAAAAACCAGGAAAACCTTGCTTGATACCGCTGAGGTCAATCTTACCGTCGAGTAATTCACGGGGAGCTTCATCCTGATGAGTTCAGAGACAGTCCACACCAAAGTTCTTAGACGGAAATGCCATACTGACTCCTGATGAATCTTGATCTGTTGATAAGTAAGGGGGAACCTCTGCTTGCGTAGATCCAGCTCATGAGGTAACGAACCTGGGAGTAGCGATTGCAAATTCCGAATGTTCACTCTCTTCGGATCTTTCGTAACTTTATACAGCTCATCTACGCCCGCTTCGATAAGGGCTGCATAGGCGCCGTCTCTTGAGTCGACGGACTTTTCGACCGTAACTGTAGGTTTTTTAGGTGCATGGAGTTTTGCCATTAACCATGCGTTATCATTTTCTAGAATCCATTGCGTAGGTTTGTACGCCTTCTTCCAGAGGTACTCGACATCGGCGTCGGTACGCAGCGCTAAAAGCAACTCAATTTTTTGGCGATATCTAGTTTTTTGGTTAGGAAGCGATTGTTCGCCTTTGGGAACTCGCGTAGAAACAGAGGCACTCAGCAGGATAGACTCATTCTTCAGAGCCTCTTCAAAGTTATCTGCACTGGAAAACAAATGAAGAGCAATGATCAAATGCCGCGCGAGCGGCATATTTAGCTGACCTTTATCTGATTTGAGCCGGATCCATTGCTCATGCTTTCCGTTGTTGTAGGCTGGATCAATCTGCGCCAAAAGTTCATCGCCGTAAGCGCTTTGGATGCTGTCGAATAGTTTCGCAATGCCCGCATTTTTTCCGAAAATGAATCCGCGCTTCTTGCATTGGCGGACGTAGCACGAACTCAATACCGTGCTGCCTATCGGAGGAATATTGCGTTGCAAGATATCGTGTGCGAACAGAGCGACTTTCTGTTCCATCTTTGAACCCTTGTGTATTGCTGCGCTGTTTAACGGGCTCCAGCCGCATGCGCATGGCTCAGTCAGATTGGGAAGCAGTTTCAATTTACGGTAGAACGGGCGAGAGCACTCGGGGCAGGCATGGATCAATGCGTCGCCATGACGCCAACAGACGGCAACACCGGGTATCTGGTGAGATCGATGCCAGTAGGCAGAACCCCGCTCAATCAAATCTTCCTGAACGCAGGTAGGACAAAGCTTAGCCTTGCCATGGGTGGACTCTTCTCTGCGGGGCACCCGTACCACCCCGTCATAACCCAGCGGTCCTTCGTTGTTCTCCGGCCCCTGCTTAACCCCAAGAAACGGCCGGTAAGCAGGAAAAGTAGTATTGCTACTGATCAGCTCTGCGAGATTGCTCTCCGATTGCCCCGGCAGCCTGTGCGCGAGCCTCTCGATCTGCTTGGGTACGATGCCACCAATGCAAAAGGGTTTCGATGCGAACAAATCGCGGTAGGTTTCTGCCGCGGTTCTATTGCCTGACAGATAGTGATAGCGGGTGACACGAGAGTGCAGCATTTCATCCGGCATCGACACGGGAAAAAATAATAGATCAGACATCATTTACCAATTAAAGGTAGGGGTCGAAGAGAACGTGCATCCGGGGGCAGTATATATGCAACCCGTAAAATTCTGTATCCGGTCTGGATTTGGAAATTACACAGCCGCTCAACTTTGAATCGTAGTAAATTCATCTAAACCCCGCCGCGCCCGTACTGCTTGAAATACAGAACACGTATCGATAACCCGTGTAGGTCAGCCAATGGCGATTGCAAAACTATTTCGGGTGATCGCGGGTTAATACGTTTTAGATGATGATTGTGATCATCCAGCGTATGCCGGCGCTATTCTGGTGGGTGTAAATTTTCATTAACAGAAAAACAATGTGTTCACGGTGAATTGATTTAGAACTTTTTTTAGATAGAGGGAATGCCCGGCTGGATTACAGCGGGGGCCGAATGCTCGCGACCCTGTAGAGCGAAGAACGTGATATAGGCTTGCCCTCCGAGAACAATTGGCGTCTAGCCCATCGCAGACGCCTATCGTGAAAGCCTTCGATTGGTTCACATACTTTTTCGAGCATTGCTGCACAGAGAGGAAGCTTGCAGAGCTGCTTTTCGAAGCGAGAAAGAACATGAAGCTCCCGACCAATCCTGGTACGCGAAATGCGGACAGGCTTACCCGCGAGAGCATAAAGCGTATCGGCACACTGACGGACTTCGCCGGCCAGTCTCGCATCGAGGGCAGCGAACATTTCGGTGCTATTTAGACGAGGCGTACGATGTGGGCTTGGGTTTGCAGTTGACTCCGAAAGCCACTGTATATCGTGACGATACAGCCATGCATACCCCCTGCATGCATGTGCTTTGTAACATCGATAATCAGCCTCGAAAGCCGCGCGTCTTGCGCATAGCTCAATGTGAAATCGTGCCTCCCTCCAAGCATCTTGCCCACCGGGTACATTTCGGATGTGACGATAGACATACGCTGATGAAACGCCTAGAACGGCAGCGATCTTTTTGGCATCAGCTCCTTCAAGAGCATGTTTCCACACAGCGGCTGACGAACAGTCCAGGCCTTTACTAGGCATCACCGGAGAAAGGCGCGCGAGAAGCCGAATGTGAGCTTTCGGATCACATGCCACCGCCTGTTTCACTGGGCATTGACCATGCAGCAAGCTCACCATTTCAATGCCCAGAGCACCGGCCAATAAAATGTATTTGAGCGGATGGTGGGAGGTTATAGGCGTACGAAGCAGCTTCGTGACCCATGAGGCGGGTGTACCTGCACGAACATCTCCGAGTATAGAAAATTCCCATTCACGCGGGAGTGCGGCAAAAAAATCGGCCATGTGCTGCGCCAGCATGTGCAGGTGCAAGCGATGGTTATCAGAGGCAAGGTTGAGCTGCGTCGCCCTTTGTAAAAGCGTGTAGCGCACCGCCTCCGCCGACAAAGCATTGACTTCAGACTCTATGACCTGAAGCGAACGCAACGCTATTTCGTGAAGCGGCGGCATACACCGCAACGGGGTGTCGAGAAGTACCGTGTGTGCTTGCACATTCTCATCACTCGGCAGATTAAGTTGTCGAGAGCTGCGGCTGGACCAGCGAGGATCAAGAATCCTGAGTGACGTGCCGTGATGCGGACATACCAGCACGCCTGGAAGCATGTGTACCCTGTGCCAGTAAGCAACTCCCCGTTGAGCCTGATCTTGGGCGATACATTCTGGGCATAACCGCACTCGGGAGGCGAATCCAATACGGCTCGCGTTGACGCCCAGCTTTAACATCAAACCTTTCCCATCAGCGGTCATCAGCGTCCGAGCGTGTTCAACCTGGCTCATCCTCAAAAACGGCGCATAGTAGGGTAATAATGTGTGGCGCATGAGGACCTCGGCTACCGATAGCTCGGTACCGCTGGGTAGTGCATCGACAAAATCCCCTAAGTGACTCGGGAATGCCACATTTTGCGAAAATGCTGCCGCCGATTTCAGTCCGGCAAATGCTGCTTGGCAATTACGAACACCACAAAGACGGGCATAGCGAGAAATCACGCTGTGCAGCGTCTCGTCGGGAAACGCGGCAGGGAAGAAATGGAGTTTAAGGTGCACTTCACCACCCTCCGACTCACGCTTTGTGATACATCGGTGAGAACTCAAAAAGGTCCTCGTTGAGCCAGCCCGAAGCGCGCAGAGCTTCGAGAGGAGCGTCATGTTCGCTAAGCGCTTTAGCCTCTGAGTTTTCCACAGCAGTAGCAATCGGCGATGGGTGGTCTTTCGCAAGAATGCTTGGAGATGGGTCTGCCGGCTTCTCACGGGATACAACGCTTCGAAGCAAGGCAAGGCGATCCTCTCGTGCCAAACCATCGAAGACCATCATTTCGCTCAGCTGATCCTCGATCGGCAGCAAATCGTCGAACTGTCGCATCCGCTTCGGATCTCGGCTACGCAGAGCTGAAAGGGCTGGCTTTAGAATCTGCATTTTTGAGTTGCTTACCTTCACCAGGATCTCAGCAGTCAAACACTCCGAGCCACTCTGGACCGCATAACGCTGACTCAATACCAGCAGCTTGACCAAGAAATCTGTGACGCCTTGAGTGTGCTCATACAGCGTGTCAAAAATCTCGTCGGTCAGCTCAGCAATCTGCTTGCACCACTGATAGCTCCAGAGATTTTCGACCAACAACCGCCACTCCTCATCATCCTTTTCGAATCGTTTGAATTCGAGCGTGCCGGCACCACAGACTCGGCGGGCAGTCCGCATGGCTTCTGAGAACAGGCTAATCGTCGAATTCGTGCCACTGAAAACGACCGGGATCCCAATGTTATTTACCAAATGCAGAAAAAAATTCAGCATGCTCTCCTTACCACCGGTTTTCGCCAGGTGGAGGTTTTGCAGCTCGTCGATCAATAAGGCGCCGATGAAAAACGTGCTGGCCACCTGCTCCATTTGTTGCAGCGCATCATTGATGTTTCGATGCCTGTAGCGCTTGTGGTAGTCCTTGTCTCCCAGAGCGTCACCCACCGCATAAAAAAACTGCTGACAAAATCCAGCCAGCGATCCATCCCGAGGGCAGTCAAGCTTCAGCCATGTGATTTGGGTATGAACAAACTGCTTTCCTTCATAGCGCTCATGACGGATTGTCTGTGGATAAAGGCTCAAAATGGCGTGGAGTGCCGTTGACTTGCCAATGCCGCTCAGGCCAACGACGGTAAACGTTTCTGCAGTGGACTTGAACGCATCGTGGTAACGCTGAGCCCCAGATAAAGAATGCAAATGCCGGACGGTAGCGGGCGACATCGGGTTACGCCCAACATACCCTCGACGAATGAGCAGTGAGAACAGGGCCTCCAGTTCCAGATGTAGCAAAAACGGCTGTACCACGGTTCTTAGCCGGTCGATACAGTGAATTCGAGTGGCTCCTTCGAGCGTCAGCTCTTTCGGATCCACCGGCTGAGGAAAATTCGAGATCAGCTCAACAGCCGCCGCCTCCGACAATATCGGAGGCAAAGCTTCGATAAGCGGGTTACCCGCATACTCACTAATGTCCTGTCTGACGTAATTGGCAAACGTCTGTGCACCTTTCATTTTGCCTGTCCTGGCCGAATTCTTTTGAGCAAATCGATAACCTGCGCAGTGCGCTCGCCGGCATATGAATCATGCGCTTTCGGTGTCAATTCAGATTGAAGTGAAGCTGGCTCCGCCCTAACGCCTTCAGGAACAACAGCATTTTCACGCTCACGGAGACGTTCTTCTGCGCGGTTCTCGCGGATGTTTCCAGTGGCCTCTGCCTTGGTGGGCGGAGCAGGTTCCAGTTTTCGTTCTGCGAGTGCATGACTGATGATCTGGTGGACCTGATCGCTAAGCTGCACACGGCTTTCCAGCTCGGCTCGCCGGCGAGTAGGCGGTTTTTGGCGATAGGCTTCGAGCAGATCAAAAATCTCGTCCGAGCGGTAATTCGCGTAACCGGCATCCGATCGTCGAAGATCACAACGGATAAACTGCTTGGCCTCTCCCTGAATCCAAATGTGTGCCGCAGAGTTCGGATCGAACCAACACTCTATTGACCAAACGCCCCCTTTGCGAGCCTTGGCAAACCAATCTTTCTCTATGGCCATATCACACACGTAGTGCATGCCGCGAAACATCACCCCGCCCTTTTGAACGGTCGCGCGCTCGCGAGGCAAGAGATGGAGGTAAACCAGCTCGTCAGGACGTTTGTTGGATTCGATCAGGTCGTTGTCGTAGGCCCAATTCCATATCCCGTTGGGTGTAGGTTCAACGCCGTCATTCATCATCGCCTGAGTCAGTCGTTCAGGCTGTCGATGGTGCCCGTTATAGTGGAGTACGCACTTGATGAGGATTTGGGTGAACTCTTTGAGATTCAGCGTGGCATCGAGCCGGTAGTCTCGCTCGCCTCGCTCTTTGTCTCGCGCTGCTACCCCGCCAGGTAGCCATCTGATACCCGTCAAATCATTCAAAATGCCAAACCGACTTTCCACCATAGGCTTCCAATCCGGCCGATAAGGCGGAGCAGTGCCCATCTCAATTCCCAATCCTGACGATAGCCCCTCTGCTGCGAGTGACAGCATCTCTCCTCGGTCGGCGTAAATCTGGTGGGGCAGGTGGTGACAATTCCAATCATCTGCATTGATTTCGACGCCGTTCTGAGCGCAGAACTCGACTTTGGAGGTAAATGCGTTGAACAGCGCTTGCCTGGCCCCATTCCAACTAGGGCCCTCCAATCCTACATAGAGACCAGCAATCATTCCGGAGAAGCTATCCACAACGATATAAACTACGGGCCGGCCAATGAGCATCCGCCTGGAGTAGCTGTTGACCAAATAAATATCGGCAATAGTCGCGTCGATCTCGAACTGATGACAGGGTCCACGCAGCCAATCGCGAACGGTACCTGAAAGCGGACGGCAGTCTTTTAACCATCTCCTCAATCCTTTACGGCCACGCTCGGTTTCAATCTCGTCGAAAAAAATCTGTCCCCAATATTGGAACTGCCTCAAGCTGGGGAGTTCTGAACCAGGCAACAAACGAAGCTCTTCTTCACTGTTTTTAGAGATGTCTCGAACTGAGTAGAATCGTCTCAACATTTCGTCATATGCGCTCGAAATAGAAGATTTCTTATCTCTTACATATAGAGCATACCCAACACGGATGCATCGTTTATCAACCGCACTAAGCATCTTGGAAGGCGAAGTAAGAACGCCTTGAAATTTAGGCTTTCGCCCTGGTGGCCTACTTGGATCATATTTTCTATCCGCAACACCTACCGCCGTATAATTACTAAGCAATGAGTTGCGAACTTGACCATAAAACCAATATCGGTAAAGAAGCCGATAGATCGTTTTCCGCTGGATTCCGAGCTCTGACGCCCGTCTGCTAACAAGCCGGCCTAACTCACCTCGTACAAATATTTGTCCCGGGTATTCAGGATCTAATAGAGGGGCGATAACGGCCCACTTTTCGTCCCGGCCTTGCTTGGCTCTCTCATCCAACTGTTCCTCAAGCACAAGCATAAACTCGGGCGTGGTGATGGCTGCTGGTTTGGTGTGACCAGATGCTATCGAGCGACGCAGCTCCTCCAGACCAACCGCGTACGGCTGCCGGGGTGGGTCAGCTAGATCTATCACAACTGCTAAGTCACGCGTTTCATCCTGGTAAAGGAGCCTGGCTATCGTAGAGATGACCGACAGATCGGTTACAGGCTCGAAAACGTCATTAACGAGAACAGTCATGACATTTTCTCCTTCAACGATACTTGGACAGGGCTCGCGGAAACTTCGAAGTCAGGAACTAGACCAGTAAGATGGAGAGGAGTGTTAACCAAATCTATTTTCAGTATCTTGGTCCAAACCAGATGAAAGAAAATTGCTTGAGCGTCTATATAGGAAATTGACAGAAGGGATGCTATTTTTCTTAGACAGGTGGCCAAGGTCCACGAATATTCCCGGCTGTTCACTAGGCACTCAATAAAATTCGAATGCAACGGCAGTTTCATTAAATCACGAGAGAGCTTCGAGTATCTCCTGATTAGTCCAATATTTTTTATCAAATCTCGTGTAAAAAACTCGTCTGTTACGATTTTCCAATCAACACCTTGGCTTTCCCAAAAGCGCTTTTCAATCTCAAGTTTCTCAAGCGTTCTTTTACTTCTGTTGCCAATTAAATCGGAACGATACTTCACCGTCCTAGCTACCGATTTGAAGTTTCCGCTCGGGTCTTTAACAGTTAACAGGAAGTCTGTTGTCATCACATAAGGCAGTGTTGTTCTAGGGTATCTTGGATAGCGTACAGCTATCGCCGACGCTATCGCTTGCGCACGCTCTGTGGGTAGTAAAGGGTATTGCTCTCGGATATCCACGACGTCTTCAGAAAATTCACACACAAGGAAGTACGAACGCTCGAGATCTGACAGTAGGTGATGAATTCTCTCGATCTTCACACCTTGAATCTTGTGCGAACGACCTATCGACGGGACATCTTGTACCCGCAGCCAAGGCACGTAGCTTGCCCCGGCGCCTTCGCCAAATCCATTTGCAATGTGCCGTTCAATGTCCTGCTGTGATGCAAACTTACGACCTCGCAACCCACGCCTCCTCAGTCGATGCGGACCGCTTCACCTCGCGTCGAGAAAAAGTCGTAGAAGGACACGACTGCCAAAGCGGCCGTATTCAAAACATTTTCCAGACTACACCCGCTGAAAGTTGAAGCGATGAATCCAGACCAAAGGGAAAGCCTGGAAAGGAAAACCCCTGTAGATACGGGGGGTTGAGCCTTGTGTCAATCTATGTTCATCAGTGTCAAACTTTATTGTTTTGTGTCAATCTTTATTGTTCAAAACCACCAGGCCTCCAGGCGCCAGCCGTATTACTCCACCGTCACCGACTTCGCCAGGTTGCGCGGCTGGTCAACGTCGGTGCCCTTGAGCACGGCGACGTAGTACGACAGCAATTGCAGCGGGATGGTGTAGAGGATCGGCGACAGGGTGTCGTGGATGTGCGGCATGTTGATGACGTGGGTGCCTTCGCCATTGACCATGCCGGCTTTCTCGTCGGCGAAGACGATCAGTTGGCCGCCGCGGGCGCGCACTTCCTGCAGGTTGGACTTGAGCTTCTCCAGCAGTTCGTTGTTCGGCGCGACGGTGACCACCGGCATGTCGTCATCCACCAGGGCCAATGGGCCGTGTTTCAGTTCGCCGGCCGGGTAGGCTTCGGCGTGGATGTACGAAATTTCCTTGAGCTTCAGGGAGCCTTCCATCGCCACCGGGTATTGCGCGCCACGGCCGAGGAACAGGGTGTGGTTCTTGTCGGCGAACAGCTCGGCGACTTTTTCTACGGTGCTGTCCATCGCCAGCGCTTCGCCGAGGCGGGTCGGCAGGCGGCGCAGTTCTTCCACCAGGGTGGCTTCGACGCCGGGGGCCAGGGTGCCGCGTACTTGGCCCAGGGACAGGGTCAGCAGCAGCAGGCCGACCAGTTGGGTGGTGAAGGCTTTGGTGGAGGCCACGCCGATTTCGCGACCGGCCTGGGTCAGCAGGGTCAGGTCGGACTCACGCACCAGGGAGCTGATGCTGACGTTGCAGATCGCCAGGCTGGCGAGGAAGCCCAGCTCTTTGGCGTTACGCAGGGCGGCCAGGGTGTCGGCGGTTTCGCCGGACTGCGAGATGGTCACGAACAGGCTGTCGGGCTGCACCACCACCTTGCGGTAGCGGAATTCGCTGGCGACTTCGACCTGGCACGGGATGCCGGCCAGTTCTTCCAGCCAGTAACGCGCAACCATCCCGGCGTGGTAGCTGGTGCCGCAGGCCACGATCTGGACATTGCGCACCTTGGCGAACAGCTCGGCGGCTTGCGGGCCGAAGGCGTTGACCAGCACTTGCTTGTCGCCAAGTCGACCTTCCAGGGTGCGTTGCACCACGGCCGGTTGCTCGTGGATTTCCTTGAGCATGAAGTGGCGGAACGCGCCCTTGTCGGCCGCTTCGGCGCCGTCGCGGTATTGCACGGCTTCGCGCTCGACGGAATTGCCGTTTACGTCCCAGATCGCCACGCTGTCACGGCGGATGTCGGCAATATCGCCTTCTTCCAGGTACATGAAGCGGTCGGTGACCTGGCGCAGGGCCAGTTGGTCGGAGGCGAGGAAGTTTTCCCCCAGGCCCAGGCCGATCACCAGCGGGCTGCCACTGCGCGCGGCAACCACGCGGTCGGGTTGGCTCGCGCAGATCACGGCCAGGCCGTAGGCGCCGTGCAGTTCCTTGACCGTGGCCTTGAGGGCGGCGGTCAGGTCGCTGTGGTCCTTGAGCTTGTGGTCGAGCAGGTGGGCGATGACTTCGGTGTCGGTGTCCGAGGTGAACACGTAACCCAGGTTCTTCAACTGTTCACGCAGCGCTTCGTGGTTTTCGATGATGCCGTTGTGTACCACGGCCACGTCGCCGGAGAAGTGCGGGTGGGCGTTACGTTCGCACGGCGCACCGTGGGTGGCCCAACGGGTGTGGGCGATGCCCAGGCGACCGACCAGCGGTTCGCCGGCCAGGGCCTGGTCCAACTCGCTGACCTTGCCCGGACGACGCAGGCGCTCCAGCTTGCCGGCGTTGGTGAAGACCGCCACACCGGCGCTGTCATAGCCGCGGTATTCCAGACGTTTGAGGCCTTCGATCAGGATGGGGGTGATGTTACGTTCAGCGACTGCGCCAACAATGCCACACATGGTGTTTCTCCTAGATGATTGCCGCGCATATCAGCGTAATGCCGCGGGCTTGGATCTGGTCGCGGGCCTCATGCGGCAGGCGATCATCGGTGATCAGGGTATGGACGCTGCTCCAGGGCAGTTCCAGGTTGGGAATCTTGCGGCCGATCTTGTCGGACTCGACCATCACCACCACTTCACGGGCGACCTCGGCCATCACGCGGCTCAGGCCCAGCAGTTCGTTGAACGTGGTGGTGCCGCGCTGCAGATCGATGCCGTCGGCGCCGATGAACAGTTGATCAAAGTCGTAGGAACGCAGCACCTGCTCGGCAACCTGGCCCTGGAACGAGTCCGAATGCGGGTCCCAGGTGCCGCCGGTCATCAGCAGCACCGGCTCGTGTTCCAGTTCGCTCAAGGCACGGGCCACATGCAGGGAGTTGGTCATCACCACCAGGCCGGGCTGGTGGCCCAGTTCGGGGATCATGGCGGCAGTGGTGCTGCCGCTGTCGATGATGATGCGTGCATGTTCGCGCAGGCGCATCACGGCGGCACGTGCGATGGCGCGCTTGTAGACCGAGATCGGCTGGGCAGGGTCGCCGACGAGTTCCTGGGGCATGGTGATCGCGCCACCGTAACGGCGTAGCAGCAGGCCGTTGCTTTCGAGGGCGGCCAGGTCCTTGCGGATGGTGACTTCCGAGGTTTCGAAACGCTTGGCCAATTCATCCACGCTGACTTCGCCCAGTTGATTGAGCAAGGTCAGGATGTTGTGGCGTCGTTGGGGTGTATTTCGTTTCGACATGATGAATTTATGTTTCGTTTCGAAAGATAACGAAGGCAATAAAAACCTATTGGCGAAAGATCGTCAAGCAGCATGCCGCAAATTTTTGAAACTGGCGAAGGGCTAATGTGGGAGGGGGCTTGCCCCCGATAGCAGTGCGTCAGTCATTAAGTGCTTTGACTGGACCGTCGCCATCGGGGGCAAGCCCCCTCCCACATTGGCTATTTGTTGCTGATAAGACTGTGGATAACTCAGCTCTTTTTGATTTTCACCGGGCGTTTCCAACCGTCGATGTTGCGCTGACGGGCGCGGGCTACGGCAAGCTGGGACTTATCCACATCCTGATTGATGGTTGAACCCGCTGCGGTGTTTGAGCCATCACCGATGGTTACAGGTGCAACCAGCGAGTTATTGGAGCCGATGAAGACATCTTCACCAATCGTCGTCTGATACTTGTTGGCACCATCGTAATTGCAGGTGATGGTGCCGGCGCCGACGTTGGTCCGCGCGCCGATCACCGCATCGCCCAGGTACGTCAGGTGGCCGGCCTTGGCGCCTTCGCCCAGATGGGCGTTTTTCAGTTCGACAAAGTTACCCACATGGGCCTTGGCTTCCAACACGCTGCCGGGACGCAGGCGCGCAAATGGGCCGGCATCGCTGCCCTCGCCCATCACCGCACCGTCGAGATGGCTGTTGGCCTTGATCACCACGCCCTTGCGCAGGGTGCTGTCCTTGATCACGCAGTTCGGCCCGATCACCACGTCGTCTTCGATGATCACACGACCTTCAAGAATCACGTTGATGTCGATCAGCACATCCCGGCCCACGGTGACTTCACCGCGCACATCGAAGCGCGCCGGGTCGCGCAGGGTCACGCCCTGGGCCATCAGGCGGCGGCCTTCGCGCAGTTGGTAGTGACGCTCCAGTTCGGCGAGTTGCTTGCGGTCGTTGGCGCCCTGCACTTCCATCGGGTCGTGGGGCTGTTCGGTGGCGACCAGCAAGCCATCGTTGACGGCCATTTCGATCACGTCGGTCAGGTAGTACTCGCCCTGGGCATTGTTGTTGGACAAACGGCTCATCCAGTCCGCCAGGCGATTGGCCGGCACTGCGAGAATCCCGGTGTTACCTTCGGTGATGGCGCGTTGGGCGTCGCTAGCGTCCTTGTGCTCGACGATGGCAGCGACCTTGCCGTCGGCGTTGCGCACGATGCGGCCGTAGCCGGTAGGGTCATCCAGTTCGACGGTGAGCAGGCCCATCTGGCCGGGCACGACGTGCTTGAGCAGGCGCTGCAGGGTTTCCACTTCGATCAGGGGCACGTCGCCGTAGAGGATCAGCACCGTGTCGGCTTTGATGAACGGCACGGCTTGGGCGGTAGCGTGGCCGGTGCCCAGTTGCTTGTCTTGCAATACGAAATTCAGGTCATCCGCGGCCAGGCGTTCACGCACCACATCGGCACCGTGGCCGATGACGACGTGGATGCGTTGCGGGGCCAGTTGCCGGGCGCTGTGGATAACATGACCAAGCATGGAGTTACCGGCCACCGGGTGCAGCACTTTGGGCAAGGCCGACCGCATGCGGGTGCCCTGGCCAGCGGCGAGAATGACGATTTCTAGAGACATGAATGGCTACCAATCCTGGGCGGTCCGGCTTCAGACCAGAGAAGTGTTTTGCAAAAAAAGAAAAAGGGTAGCCGAGGCTACCCTTTTTAATCAATCACGCATGAGGCGTAACGGCTTAGCCGCCAAACTTCTTGCGGATCTGCTGGACGGTACGCAGCTGAGCTGCGGCCTCGGCCAGACGAGCGGCAGCAGAACCGTAGTCGAAATCTGCGCCTTTTTCGTTCAGGGCCTTCTCGGCGGCCTTGACGGCTGCCTGAGCGGAGGCTTCATCCAGGTCAGCAGCACGTTGCACGGTGTCGGCAAGTACCTTGACCATGTTCGGCTGAACCTCGAGGTAACCACCAGAGATGTAAAACACCTCCCGGTCCCCGCCTTGCTTGGTCAGAGTGATCGGACCTGGCTTCAAACTGGTGATCAACGGCGCGTGGCCCATGGCAATACCCAGGTCACCGAGTTCGCCGTGTGCAATCACCATTTCTACCAGACCGGAGAAGATTTGCCCTTCCGCGCTGACGATATCGCAATGGACTGTCATAGCCATCTGATTGCCTCAACCTGATGAGCGCCCGTTGCCGGGCGCCGGGATTACAGTTTCTTGGCTTTCTCGATCGCTTCTTCGATGCCGCCGACCATGTAGAACGCTTGTTCTGGCAGGTGGTCGTAGTCACCGTTGAGGATGCCTTTGAAGCCAGCAATGGTGTCTTTCAGGGAAACGTATTTACCCGAGGCACCGGTGAAGACTTCAGCCACGAAGAACGGCTGCGACAAGAAACGCTGGATCTTACGAGCGCGGGATACCAACTGCTTGTCGGTTTCCGACAGCTCGTCCATACCCAGGATCGCAATGATGTCCTTCAGTTCTTTGTAACGCTGCAGCACGTACTGAACGCCGCGAGCGGTGTCGTAGTGCTCCTGGCCGATCACGTTCGGGTCCAGCTGGCGCGAAGTCGAGTCGAGTGGATCGACCGCTGGGTAGATACCCAGGGAAGCGATGTCACGGGACAGAACGACGGTGGCGTCCAAGTGGGCGAAGGTGGTCGCTGGCGACGGGTCGGTCAAGTCATCCGCAGGTACGTATACCGCTTGGATCGAAGTGATCGAACCTTCCTTGGTCGAAGTGATACGTTCTTGCAGAACGCCCATCTCTTCAGCCAGGGTCGGCTGGTAACCTACTGCCGAAGGCATACGGCCCAGCAGTGCGGATACTTCAGTACCGGCCAGGGTGTAACGATAGATGTTGTCGACGAACAGCAGAACGTCGTTACCTTCGTCACGGAACTTCTCGGCCATGGTCAGGCCGGTCAGTGCTACGCGCAGACGGTTTCCCGGCGGCTCGTTCATCTGACCGTAAACCAGTGCCACTTTGTCCAGAACGTTGGAGTCCTTCATCTCGTGGTAGAAGTCGTTACCCTCACGAGTACGCTCACCCACACCGGCGAACACGGAATAACCGCTGTGCTCGATGGCGATGTTACGGATCAGTTCCATCATGTTTACGGTCTTGCCTACACCGGCACCACCGAACAGACCGACTTTACCGCCCTTGGCGAACGGGCAAACCAGGTCGATAACCTTGATGCCGGTTTCCAGCAGGTCGTTGCCGCCAGCTTGTTCCGCGAACGAAGGTGCTGGACGGTGAATGCCCCAGCGCTCTTCGGTGTCGATCGGGCCAGCTTCGTCAATCGGGTTACCCAGAACGTCCATGATCCGGCCCAGGGTCGCTTTACCGACCGGTACGGAGATGGCAGCGCCAGTGTCCAGAACACCCAGACCGCGCTTCAAGCCCTCGGTGGAACCCATTGCAATGGTACGAACCACGCCGTCGCCCAGCTGCTGCTGAACTTCCAGAGTGGTGCCTGCATCGCTTTGTACTTTCAAAGCGTTGTAGATGCTCGGTACGCTGTCGCGTGGAAATTCCACGTCGATAACGGCGCCGATGATTTGAACGATACGTCCGCTACTCATAGCTGGATCCTCTGAATATTTGAACCGTTAAACCGCGGCAGCGCCGCCGACGATTTCCGAGATCTCTTGGGTGATCGCAGCCTGACGCGCCTTGTTGTAGATCAGCTGCAAATCGCTGATCAGATCACCGGCGTTATCGGTAGCGTTTTTCATCGCGATCATCCGCGCCGCTTGTTCAGCTGCGTTGTTCTCGACCACCGCCTGGTACACCTGCGACTCCACGTAGCGCACCATCAAGCCGTCAAGCAGCTCTTTGGCGTCTGGTTCGTAGAGGTAGTCCCAGTGGTGCTTGAGTTCCTGATCCGGAGTCGCCACCAGTGGAATCAATTGCTCCACGGTAGGCTGCTGGGTCATGGTGTTGATGAACTTGTTGGATACCACGGACAGGCGGTCAATCCGGCCTTCCAGGTACGCATCCAGCATCACCTTCACACTGCCGATCAAATCATTGATCGACGGCTCTTCACCCAGGTGGCTGATAGCTGCAACGACGTTACCGCCGAAGTTGCGGAAAAAGGCCGCACCCTTGCTACCAACTACACACAGATCAATCTCGACGCCGTTTTCGCGGTTTACCGCCATGTCCTTGACCAGGGCCTTGAACAGGTTGGTATTCAAACCACCGCACAAACCACGGTCACTGCTCACTACCACATAACCCACACGCTTAACTTCGCGGTCGATCATGAACGGGTGGCGGTATTCCGGGTTGGCGTTGGCCAGATGCCCAATTACCTGGCGGATACGCTCCGCATAAGGACGGCTAGCCGACATACGCATTTGTGCCTTGCGCATTTTGCTGACCGCCACTTTTTCCATGGCGCTGGTAATTTTTTGCGTGCTTTTGATGCTCGCAATCTTACTGCGAATCTCTTTTGCGCCTGCCATGTAACACCTATCAGGTTAGCAAGCGGGAGCCTTGCGGCTCCCGCTGCGGCTTACCAGGTTTGGGTGGCCTTGAACTTCTCGATACCGGCTTTCATGCCAGCGTCGATATCGTCATTGAAGTCACCCTTCACGTTGATCTTCGCCATCAATTCGGCGTGATCGCGGTTGAAGTAAGCAATCAGCGCTTGTTCAAAGCTGCCGACCTTGGCGATTTCAACGTCGGTCAGGAACCCACGCTCAGCGGCATACAGCGACAACGCCATGTCAGCGATCGACATCGGGGCGTATTGCTTCTGCTTCATCAGCTCGGTAACGCGCTGACCATGCTCAAGTTGCTTACGGGTCGCTTCGTCCAGGTCAGAAGCGAACTGGGCGAATGCCGCCAGTTCACGGTACTGAGCCAGAGCGGTACGGATACCACCGGAGAGCTTCTTGATGATCTTGGTCTGAGCGGCACCACCCACACGGGATACCGAAACACCGGCGTTCACTGCAGGGCGGATGCCCGAGTTGAACATGGCCGATTCCAGGAAGATCTGACCGTCGGTGATGGAAATCACGTTGGTCGGAACGAACGCGGAAACGTCGCCAGCCTGGGTTTCGATGATCGGCAGTGCGGTCAGGGAACCGGTTTTGCCGGTCACTGCGCCGTTGGTGAACTTCTCTACGTATTCTTCCGAAACGCGGGATGCGCGCTCCAGCAGACGGGAGTGGAGATAGAACACGTCGCCTGGGTAGGCTTCACGGCCTGGTGGACGGCGCAGCAGCAGGGAAATCTGGCGGTAAGCCACTGCTTGCTTGGACAGATCGTCATAAACGATCAGCGCGTCTTCACCGCGGTCGCGGAAGAATTCACCCATGGTGCAACCGGAGTACGGTGCCAGGAATTGCAGCGCAGGAGATTCCGAAGCACTGGCAGCCACGATGATCGTGTTGGCCAGGGCGCCGTTTTCTTCCAGCTTGCGAACCACGTTGGCGATGGTCGATTGTTTCTGACCGATGGCTACGTAGACGCAGAAAATGCCGCTGTTCTTCTGGTTGATGATCGCGTCGATCGCCAGAGCGGTTTTACCGATCTGACGGTCACCGATGATCAGCTCACGCTGGCCACGGCCGACTGGGATCATGGCATCGACAGCCTTGTAGCCAGTCTGTACAGGCTGGTCTACCGACTTACGCCAGATCACGCCTGGAGCAACTTTCTCGACCGCATCGGTCTCGGTGTTGTTCAGCGGACCTTTGCCGTCAACTGGGTTACCCAGTGCGTCGACTACGCGACCCAGCAGTTCCTTACCAACCGGAACCTCCAGGATGCGGCCGGTGCACTTGGCGCTCATGCCTTCAGCCAGACTGGTGTACGCGCCCAATACAACGGCACCTACGGAGTCTTGCTCCAGGTTGAGGGCCATACCGTAGACGCCGCCCGGAAACTCGATCATCTCGCCGTACATGACGTCGGCCAGACCGTGAATCCGCACGATGCCGTCAGATACGCTGACGACAGTGCCTTCGTTACGGGCTTGGGAGGTCACATCGAGCTTGTCGATGCGGCCCTTGATAATTTCACTTATTTCGGAAGGATTGAGTTGCTGCATTGCTCTGCTGCCCCTTCAAACTCAAGATTTCAATGCTTCGGCAAGGCTCGCGAGTTTGCCGCGAACCGAGCCATCGATAACCAGGTCGCCGGCGCGAATGACAATGCCCCCAATGAGGGATTTGTCTTCCGCAACTTGCAGGCGCACTTCCCGGTCGAGTCGTGCACTGAGAACCTTGGCGAGTTTGTCTTGCTGTTCTTGGTTCAATGCAAAAGCACTGGTCACTTCAACGTCTACCGACTTCTCTTGCTCGGCCTTGAACAGGTCGAACAGAGCGGCAATCTCCGGCAGAAGCGGGAGACGGTCGTTTTCGGCAACGACGTGAATGAAGTTCTGCACTTTCACATCGAACTTGTCGCCGCACACGTCAATAAACGTGGCGGCCTTGTCTGCGCTCGTCAGGCGCGGGGCCTTGAGCACGCGCTGCATGGTGTCGTCTTGCGACACTGCTGCAGCCAGGCCGAGCATGGCTGACCAAGAGGCCAGCTGCTGGTGGGCCTGGGCGTGCTCGAAGGCTGCCTTAGCGTAAGGTCGGGCCAACGTGGTCAGTTCTGCCATGATCGCCCTCGCTTAAATTTCAGCAGCCAGTTTATTAACCAGCTCCGCGTGCGCGTTTTGATCGATTGTGGCACCGAGGATCTTCTCGGCACCGCCGACCGCCAGAGCACCCAGTTGGGCACGCAGCGCGTCTTTGACGCCGTTCAGTTCCTGTTCGATCTCGGCATGAGCCGAAGCCTTCACACGATCAGCTTCGACGCGGGCTTTTTCAACAGCCTCTTCGACGATCTGGTTGCCGCGCTTCTTGGCTTGCTCAATGATTTCAGCTGCCTGTGCTTTAGCATCGCGCAGTTGATGACCCACTTTCTCTTGGGCCAACTCCAGGTCGCGAGCTGCACGGCTGGCAGCGTCCAAACCATCCGCGATCTTCTTCTGACGTTCGTGCAAAGCCGCGATGACCGGAGGCCACACGAACTTCATGCAAAACACTACAAAAATGAAGAACGCAACGGATTGGCCAATCAGGGTTGCATTAATGTTCACGCCAACACCTCGCTCATTCGTTGTCCATCACCCCAATCAACTCGAAAATTCGAGTGATTAGCCAGCGAGTTGACCAACGAAGGGGTTCGCGAAGGTGAAGAACAGAGCGATACCAACGCCGATCATGGTCACGGCGTCGAGCAGGCCGGCGACGATGAACATTTTAACTTGCAGCATTGGAACCATTTCTGGCTGACGCGCTGCGCCTTCCAGGAATTTGCCGCCAAGCAGGCCGAAACCAATGGCAGTACCCAGGGCGCCCAGGCCGATCAACAGTGCAACAGCGATAGCGGTTAGACCAACTACAGTTTCCATCTTTCCTCCCGACTTTTACGTCGTATGGTTTAGGTTTTTTAGATTTTAAAGCGGTAAAACAAATCGTTTCATAGCCCTTTCAGGCCACCTTCCCGTTTTACCGGGAAGGACATCAGACTAGTCGAGACTGGCCTTAATGGTTCTCTTCGTGCGCCATCGACAGGTAGACGATGGTCAGCATCATGAAGATAAACGCCTGCAGGGTGATGATCAGGATGTGGAACACAGCCCACGCCCACTGCAGAACAACGCCCAGGCCGCTAAGCCAGAGCAGACCGCTGCCGAACATCACAGCGATCAGAATGAACACCAGCTCG
The DNA here is from genome assembly GCF_059423025.1 of Pseudomonas sp. GW704-F2. Taxonomy (NCBI): domain Bacteria; kingdom Pseudomonadati; phylum Pseudomonadota; class Gammaproteobacteria; order Pseudomonadales; family Pseudomonadaceae; genus Pseudomonas; species Pseudomonas sp. GW704-F2. The sequence goes on from NZ_JBWKXO010000016.1 coordinate 120,257, forward strand.
CCGGCATACATGTTGCCGAACAGTCGCAAGGCCAGGGAGATCGGCTTGGCGACCAGGGTCACGAATTCCAGCAGGAAGTTCACCGGGATCAGCAGGGCTTGAACGAAGATGTTCTTGCTGCCGAACGGGTGCAGGGTCAGTTCGCCGATGAAGCCGCCGATGCCCTTGACCTTGATGCTGTAGAAAATGATCAACGCGAACACCGACAGGGCCATGCCCAGGGTGGCGTTAGGGTCAGTGGTGGACACCGCACGGAATGGAATGTGGTGATCGCCAGTGATCAGGATGGCCAGCTGAGGAATCCAGTCGACCGGAATCAGGTCGACGGCGTTCATCAGGAACACCCAGACGAAGATGGTCAGTGCCAGCGGTGCAATCACCGGGCTACGGCCATGGAAGCTGTCTTTCACGCTGCCATCGACGAATTCGACCAATACTTCAACGAAGTTCTGCAGGGCACCCGGTTGACCGGAAGTCGCCTTCTTTGCCGCCATGCGGAAAATCAGGACGAAAATCAGACCCAATGCGACCGACCAGCCCAGAGTATCCAGGTGGAAAGCCCAGAAGCCCATTTCTTTGGCTTCTGCTGCGGTGTGGGCGAAGCCCCAGCCGCCGTTGGGAAGCTGACCGAAGGTCAGGTTCTGCAAGTGGTGCTGGATATAGCCCGAAGCGGTTGTTTCTGCCATGGTTGCCTCAAACGCCCTAAGGTTTCGAAAGTCTTGTTTTCATTAGCAGGGGAGCGAACCAGCTGACCAGTTGGGTCAACACGAAGACGCTGAATACAGCCAGCGGCGCCAATGGCTTCACACCTGCAAAGGTCAGTGCAAACAGCACTGCCGTCAAAATCAATTTCCCCGCCTCGCCGGCATAAAAAGACCGGACGATGGCCTGGGCTGCTCGGGCGCCGGAAAACCGAAAGGCCCTGTGAGCAAAATACATATTGGGCAGCAAGGCTATCAGGCCTCCGCAGAGTCCCGAGTATCCCGCTACGACTCCATGCCAATACCAAAGCGCCAGTGCGGCGATCAGCAAAATGACAAATTGCGCCAATAGAACCGGGAAAACGGCCAAGCGATGGAACGACGACGTGTTTGGCGTGCGGGTTTCCACCACTCTTGCTCCTCAATGGTCGGCTGCCGGAAATCAATAACTTGGCATAATTTGTGCCGACAAAATGCGCGCAGAGTATAGGGGCGGTTCTGCCCCTATTCAACTGTCAGGTAGTGATTTCCGATCACACGCTACATAAGCAATTGTTTCAGCGGATGTGGGCAAGAACACCCTGAAGCTCATCTAGCGAGTTATAGCCGATGACCAGTTGGCCTTTACCCTTCTTGCCATGCCGAATTTGCACCGCAGAGCCCAGGCGCTCGGCCAGGCGCTGTTCGAGACGCGCGATATCCGGATCAGTTTTGACCGCTTCGACCGGTGCAGGTTTACCACTGAGCCACTGTCGAACCAGGGCCTCGGTCTGACGAACGGTTAGGCCTCGTGCGACAACGTGTCGCGCCCCTTCAACCTGTTGATTTTCCGGTAAACCGAGCAAAGCACGCGCATGCCCCATTTCGAGGTCGCCATGGGAAAGCATCGTCTTGATGACTTCCGGCAGTGCGATCAGGCGCAGCAGGTTGGACACGGTCACGCGGGATTTACCCACGGCATCGGCCACTTGTTGCTGGGTCAACTGGAATTCCTGCTGCAAACGCTGCAAAGCGATCGCTTCTTCGATCGGATTGAGGTCTTCGCGCTGGATGTTCTCGATCAACGCCATGGCGATGGCGGTTTCATCCGGCACATCGCGCACCATCGCCGGGATGGTTTCCTTGCCGGCCTGCTGGCTCGCGCGCCAGCGGCGTTCCCCGGCGATGATTTCAAAGCGGCCGGCGCCGATCGGGCGGACCACGATCGGCTGCATCACGCCCTGGGCCTTGATCGAGTTGGCCAGTTCTTCCAGCGCCTGCGGGTCCATGTCCCGGCGCGGCTGGTATTTGCCGCGCTGGATCAGGTCCAGCGGCAAGTGCTGCAGCTCGCGCTCGTCGGCCTGTACCGCTTGTTCTTCAAGGGTCGTGACAGTCGGACCACTCAGCAGTGCATCCAGTCCACGTCCGAGACCTCGTTTCTTGACGGCCATGGGGTTTCCTTAAGTTGGCTGGGCTGCAGCGGTACGGGAGTTGCGGCGTTGACGACGAACCATCTCGCCGGCCAATGCCAGGTAGGCAATGGCGCCACGCGAGGACTTGTCATACGCCAGCGCGGGCATGCCATAGCTTGGCGCTTCGGCCAGGCGGATGTTGCGTGGGATCACGGTGTCGTACAGCTGATCGCCGAAGTGTTCCTTGAGCTGCGCCGACACATCGTTCATCAGGCTCAGGCGCGGATCGAACATGGTCCGCAGCAGGCCTTCGATCTGCAGGTTCGGGTTGAGCAGTTCGGCGATGCGCTTGATGTTATCCACAAGGTCGCTCAAGCCTTCCAGTGCGTAGTACTCGCACTGCATGGGGATAATCACGCCATCGGCGGCCACCAGCGCATTGAGCGTCAGCATCGACAGCGACGGCGGGCAGTCGATCAAGATGTAATCGTAATTCTCGCGGATCGGCGCCAAGGCGCTGCGCAGACGGCTTTCTTTCATCTGCATTTCCAGCAGCACCACTTCCGCCGCCGTCAGGTCGCGGTTGGCCGGCAGCAGTTGATAACCGCCGTGTTCGGAATAGTGCATGGCCTGGGCCAGGTCGCACTCGCCAATCAGCAAGTCGTAGACCGAGTTTTCCAGGCCGTGTTTATCCACACCGCTACCCATGGTGGCGTTGCCCTGTGGATCGAGATCGATCAACAGCACCCGGCGCTTGGTCGCGACCAGGGATGCTGCGAGGTTGATGCAGGTGGTGGTTTTACCCACGCCACCTTTCTGGTTCGCTATCGCGAATACCTTAGCCATTCTTGCTTGTGTTCCCAATCATGCCGTGCGGCGCAGTATCAGCAGATGGCGTTGGCCTTGGCAACCGGGTACGGCCAAGGCGTGTTCGCTATCGAGGTGGAAGTCTGCCGGCAATGCTAACAGCTCGTCGCTTGGATGAACGCCCTTCATTGCCAGCCAACGTGTGTCGCGGTCGCCTAAGTGGCGGGTCCAGTTGCTGAAATTCTCCATGCTGCTGAAAGCCCGGGAAACAATTCCGTTGAAAGGCTGCGGCGGCGTGAAGGCTTCGACGCGACTGTGGATAACTTGCAGGTTGTCCAGCTTCAGTTCGAGTTTGACCTGGGTCAGGAAGCGGGTCTTCTTGCCGTTACTGTCCAGGCAGGTCACTTGCGACTCGGGAAACAGGATAGCGAGCGGAATGCCGGGCATCCCGCCGCCGCTGCCGACGTCGAGCCAGCGGCCGTTTTCGATGAACGGCATCACGCTCAGGCTGTCGAGCAAGTGGCGCGAGACCATTTCGTCGGGGTCGCGCACCGCCGTCAGGTTGTAAGCCTTGTTCCATTTGATCAACAGGGCCAGGTAGCCGAGCAGCAACTCGTGCTGGGCGGGGCTCAGGTCGACACCCAACTGGCGTGCTCCTGTGGATAACTCTTCGGCGTGTTGCGAGGTGACCAACGAACTCAAGCGCTTTGCTCCAACTGACGGCCCGCGCCGCGTTTTTTCAAATGAATCATCAACAGCGAAATGGCTGCCGGGGTGACACCGGGGATCCGTGAAGCCTGGCCCAGGGTTTCCGGGCGAGTTATCCCCAGCTTGCTTTGGATTTCTTTCGACAGCCCGGAAATCCCGGTGTAATCGATATCCACAGGCAGCTTGGTGTCTTCACTGGCGCGCAGGCGAGCGATCTCGTCCTGCTGGCGATCGATATAACCGGCGTACTTGGTTTTGATCTCGACCTGTTCGGCGACCTGCGGATCGTCTGCGCCGCCGCCGGTCACTTCAATCAGACCAGCGTAGTCGATTTCCGGACGGGACAGCAGGTTCAGCAGGTTGTACTCGTGGGTCAGCGGCGTGCCGAATTTTTCGGCGATCGCGTCGCCCTGCTCGGTACCCGGGCGAACCCAGGTGCTTTTCAGGCGCTGCTCTTCCAGGTCGATACTTTCGCGTTTCTTGCAGAAAGCCGCCCAACGCGCGTCATCCACCAGGCCCAACTCGCGGCCTTTTTCGGTCAGGCGCAGGTCGGCGTTGTCTTCGCGCAGGATCAGACGGTATTCCGCTCGCGAAGTGAACATCCGGTACGGTTCCTGGGTACCCAGGGTGATCAGGTCGTCGACCAACACGCCGATATACGCTTCATCGCGACGCGGGCACCAGCTGTCTTTGCCCTGCGCGCGCAACGCGGCGTTGGCCCCGGCCAGCAAACCTTGGGCGCCGGCTTCTTCGTAACCGGTGGTGCCATTGATTTGCCCGGCGAAGAACAGACCGCCGATCACTTTGGTTTCCAGGCTGTATTTCAGGTCACGCGGGTCGAAGTAGTCGTACTCGATGGCGTAGCCGGGACGCACGATGTGCGCGTTTTCCATGCCGCGAATCGATTGCACGATCTGGATTTGCACGTCGAACGGCAGGGAAGTGGAAATCCCGTTCGGGTACAGCTCGTGAGTGGTCAAGCCTTCGGGCTCGATGAAGACCTGGTGGCTTTCCTTGTCGGCAAAGCGGTGGATCTTGTCTTCGATCGACGGGCAGTAACGCGGGCCGATGCCTTCGATTACCCCGGAATACATCGGCGAACGGTCGAGGTTCGCGGCAATGATTTCGTGGGTACGCGCATTGGTGTGGGTAATCCAGCAGCTCACCTGTTTCGGGTGCTGCTCTTTCGAACCCATGAACGACATCACCGGAATCGGCGTATCGCCGGCCTGCTCGGTCATCACCGAGAAATCCACCGAACGCCCATCGATCCGCGGCGGCGTACCGGTTTTCAGGCGACCGACGCGCAGCGGCAGTTCGCGCAGGCGTTGTGCCAGGGCAATCGACGGCGGATCGCCGGCGCGGCCACCGGAATAGTTCTGCATGCCGATGTGGATAAGTCCACCGAGGAACGTGCCGGTGGTCAACACCACGGATTCAGCGAAGAAACGCAGGCCCATCTGGGTGACAACACCGCGGACCTGGTCTTGTTCGACGATCAGGTCATCGGCTGCCTGTTGAAATATCCACAGGTTCGCCTGGTTCTCCAGGGTTTCGCGTACCGCCGCCTTGTACAGGATGCGGTCGGCTTGTGCCCGGGTCGCACGCACGGCTGGGCCTTTGCGGCTGTTCAGCACACGAAATTGAATACCCCCTTTGTCGGTGGCCATGGCCATCGCGCCGCCAAGGGCGTCGATTTCCTTGACCAGATGGCTTTTGCCGATGCCGCCAATGGCAGGGTTGCAACTCATGGCACCAAGGGTTTCCACGTTGTGCGTCAGCAACAGGGTTTTTGCACCCATGCGTGCTGAGGCCAGTGCTGCCTCGGTACCGGCATGACCGCCGCCGATGACGATCACTTCAAAACGGGAAGGGAAATCCACCACGCACCTCGTGCCTGCTTATGTAGGTAATTAGGAATTGATTGATTGAGCTGGTTTTAGAGCTTTGGCGGCCAGTATAGGGACTTAGCCCTTCCTAAAGAACCCTTTGCACAAAATTTAACCAGCTGTGGATGAATCACAGACAATAGAAATTAAAAGAGAGAAAGATATTAAATCTTTGTTTTTATGTTTATTTATACTGAGCCTACTTTCTGTGGATAGATTGCTACATCCCTTTATTTACGTAATGTACAGAGATTCAAAAGTCTGTGGTCATGTGTCCATGAGCGGCGTGGATAAGTGCTTTAAGCCTGTGGATTAAACAGTAGGTTATCCACAGAGGGGTTTTCGCTCAGGTTTCAAGCCCTGTTATCAACCGAGCACAGGCGCGGTTATTCACAGGGCTTAATCCACAGAAATTGCTGCGCCAACGCAAATCGCGCCCACGGCGAGGCCACCAATGGCTGGCTCAGGAGTGCAGAAAGAGAGGAAATCGGATGAAACAAGAGAAACAGACAGGCACGAATGGCCTGTCTGTGGACAACGAAGGTCTATTTACCAATACAGAAGCTGGAAAAGATCCGCCCCAGCAGGTCATCCGAGCTGAATGCCCCGGTGATCTCGCCCAATAGCTGCTGCGCCTGGCGTAAATCCTCAGCCAGCAGCTCACCGGCGCCTGCCAAGGTCAGCTGCGCCCGACCATGCTCCAAGGCCGCGCTGGCATGGCGCAGCGCCTCCAGGTGCCTGCGACGGGCGCTGAAGCTGCTTTCCGACGTCTGCTCATAGCCCATGCAGGCTTTGAGGTGTTCGCGCAGCAACTCCAGGCCATCCCCGGCCGACTTGGCACTCAGGCTGATCGTGACGTGGCCATCCTCGCTGGTTTCCATGGCAATGGCTTCGCCGGTCAGGTCAGCCTTGTTGCGGATCAAGGTGACTTTGGCCGGGTCGGGCCGTTGCTCGAGGAATTCCGGCCACAGGGCGAAAGGGTCCACCGCCTCGGGCGCGGTGGCGTCTACCACCAGCAGCACGCGGTCGGCTTCGCCGATGGCCTTGAGGGCGCGTTCCACGCCGATCTTTTCCACCTGGTCGTCGGTGTCACGCAGCCCGGCCGTATCGACGACGTGCAGCGGCATGCCGTCGATGTGGATATGTTCGCGCAGGATATCCCGGGTGGTGCCGGCAATCTCGGTGACGATCGCCGCTTCACGGCCGGCCAGGGCATTGAGCAGGCTGGATTTGCCCGCATTGGGGCGCCCGGCAATCACCACGGTCATGCCGTCGCGCAACAACGCGCCCTGCCCGGCTTCGCGCAGTACTGTGGATAACTCGTCGCGGACTTTATCCAGCATCGCCAACACATGGCCATCGGCGAGGAAGTCGATTTCTTCTTCCGGAAAATCAATCGCCGCCTCCACATAGATGCGCAGGCTGATCAGTTGCTCGGTCAAGTTATGCACGCGCAGGGAAAACGCGCCCTGCAGTGAGCGCAAGGCGTTGCGCGCCGCCTGTGCAGAACTGGCCTCGATCAAATCGGCAATGGCTTCGGCCTGGGCCAGGTCGAGCTTGTCGTTGAGGAATGCACGCTCGCTGAATTCTCCCGGCCGGGCCAGGCGACAGCCCAGTTGCAGGCAGCGCTGCAGCAGCATATCCAGCACGACGGGGCCGCCGTGGCCCTGCAATTCAAGGACGTCTTCACCGGTAAAGGAATTCGGCCCCGGGAAATAGAGGGCCAGGCCTTCGTCCAGCACCTGGTTATCCGCATCCAGAAACGCGCCGTAATGGGCGTAGCGCGGTTTCAACTCACGACCGCTGATGGCCTTGGCGGCCATGCCGGCGAGCGGCCCGGAAATTCGAACGATACCGACACCGCCGCGACCTTGGGCGGTAGCGACAGCAGCGATGGTTTCACGAGGAGCGCTCATCAGCAGGTTCCAGAACAAAAGTGACGGAAAGCAAAACGCCCCACTAGGGGGCGTCTTGAGTGGTTATCCACAGAGTAAGTTACGCCGCGGCTTTTTTGGTAGCCGCTTCGATCTTACGTGTGATGTACCACTGTTGAGAGATCGACAACACGTTGTTGACCACCCAGTACAGCACCAGACCAGCCGGGAACCACAGGAAGAAGAAGGTGAAGATGATTGGCATCATTTTCATTACCTTGGCCTGCATCGGATCCGGCGGAGTCGGGTTCAGACGCTGCTGGATGAACATGGTCGCGCCCATGATGATCGGCAGGATAAAGAACGGGTCTTTGATCGACAGGTCAGTTATCCACAGCATGAACGGTGCCTGGCGCATTTCCACGCTTTCCAGGAGTACCCAGTACAGCGACAGGAATACCGGCATCTGCACCAGAATCGGCAAGCATCCACCCAGCGGGTTGATCTTCTCTTTCTTGTACAGCTCCATCATGGCCTGCGACATTTTCTGCCGGTCGTCGCCATGTTGTTCTTTCAGCGCGGCCAGTTTCGGGGCCACGGCACGCATGCGCGCCATCGACTTGTAGCTGGCGGCCGACAGTGGGAAGAAGATCCCCTTGATCAGCATCGTCAGGAAGATGATCGAGAAGCCCCAGTTGCCGACGATGCTGTGGATATGTTGCAGCAGCCAGAAGATCGGCTGGGCAATGAACCACAGGATGCCGTAATCCACAGTCAGTTCCAGACCTGGGGATAACTCTTTGAGCACTGCCTGGCTTTTCGGGCCGGCGTACAGGGTCGCGCTGGTTTCAGCCTTGGCACCTGGAGCAACGGTCAACGCCGGGCCAGTAAAGCCGATGATGTAGTTGCCCTGGCTGTCCTTGCGGGTTTGCACCAGGTTGGCTTCGCCCTTGTTCGGGATCCACGCGGTCACGAAGTAGTGTTGCAACCAAGCAACCCAACCACCCTGCACGGTTTCTTTCAGCGCGCCCTTGTCGATATCTTTCATCGACACTTTTTTGTACGGCTCGTTACTTGTCCACAGGGCGGCGCCCAGGTAAGTCGCGGTGCCGGTGGCAGTGCTGGAAGAAGGATCGGAGCTGCCATCACGCTTGAGCTGGGCAAACAGGTTGCCGCTCCACGGTTTGTCGCTTTCGTTGTCGATCAGGTAAGTGACCTTCAAGTCGTACAAACCGCGGGTGAAGCTGAAGCGTTTGATGTAATTGACGCCGTCGAGGCTGAATTTCAGGTCGACGTTCAACTGGTTCTGGCCGTCAGCCAGTTGATAAGTCTTCTGTTCGGTCGAATAAACCGGACGACCGGTAGCACGCGCATCCGGACCGTTGGTGCCGGTCAGGCCGCTTTGTGCCAGATAAACGCGTTCGCCGCCGTTATCGAACAGCTGGAACGGAACATCCGGATGGTCTTGGCGACGTGGATACAGCGGCAGTTTCAGCTGCGCGATATCACCACCTTGTGGATCGATAGCCAGGTCGAGCACATCCGTTTTCACATGGATGAGGTCTTTATTGGTGACAACTGGCGTTTCTACAGGGGCGCTTGTCTCGCCATTCGCGCTGGGAACATCGGCACTCGCGGACGCATTGTTACCCAGCGGGGTGTCCGGAATAGCCGGCGCAGCCTGATTGGCAGCAACATTCTGAGTCGGCAGGGCAGCTTGGCCGTAGTCCTGGTTCCACTTAAGAACCATGACGTAGGACACGATTGCCAGGGCGACGATCAGGATCGTGCGTTTAATATCCATGATTACTCGGCCATCGAAGAAGAACGGGAGGTAGGGATAGGTGGAACCGGGTCATAACCACCGGGATTCCACGGATGACAGCGACCTAAACGACGAAAGGTCAGCCAGCCACCGCGCAGAAGACCATGATTTTCTATGGCCTCTAACGCGTAGCAGGAACAACTGGGGTAGAAACGACAGTGGTTGGCCATCAGAGGACTAATGGCATAGCGGTAAAACTGGATCGGAACGAGTGCCAGTTTACGCATCAAGGCTGTCTACCCCTACAGTTTCGGTGCTGACTGCTGGTGCTGGTTTGTTGGTACGCGCCAGACGTTTCCAGAGCTTGCCGAAATGCTGAATCAATTCGGGGTTTTCTACGTCCCCCAAGCCTTTGCGCGCGACGATAACAATATCCCAACCAACCAGAGTGTCCTGGTGGAGGCGAAACGATTCGCGCATCAGACGCTTGAGGCGATTGCGCTCAACGGAGAGCTTTACGCTCTTCTTGCCGATCACCAACCCGAGACGGGGGTGATCCAGATCGTTGTTACGCGCAAGGAGCAGGAGATTTTTCCCCGGAACCTTGCCGGTGGGGGAGTCAAAGACTGCCTTGAAGTGCCGGGGGGTAAGCAGACGCTTTTCCCGACTGAAGTCCTGACTCACCACCAGTACCGGATTATCAAACTGCCAGACGCGCACGACCTTTGGCGCGGCGACGCGACAGGACAGCACGGCCGTTCTTGGTAGCCATGCGAGCACGGAAGCCGTGGGTACGGGCGCGTTTGATGGTGCTTGGTTGGAAAGTACGTTTCATGGCGTTGTTACCTGGTTCGTCCACAACGGGCCGGAATGGCCCCCGTTTTAAGAGACCGGCGATTCTAGAGAAAGCAAGCCTCTAGGTCAATTTCCAACCAGCTTTTCCTTCAATTAGATCTTTACAGGCAATCCGCCCTTTTTTGTCCAGCGAGCTTCCAAGGGCAATGCCATAGATATAAAAATAAAGAAGGAAGTTATTTAAAGCTTTTCTGTAAAGCTTATAAAAGCTAGGCAGGCATTCCTCTGTGGATAACTACCTTTAGGCCTTATTCCACGTGATGTACAGAGAATGACAACACGGGGGAGAAACGGTGCTCTGCCTGTGCTGCGCTGTCGGATAAGCTGTGGGTGGAATGGGTTGTTATCCACAGGCCAGTTACCCACAGACTTTCGACCCCACTTGTGCAACGAGCTCAGGGGCGCTTATCCACAGAGCTTATGCACAGACCATTGGTCGCCTTTATTCACGTTAAGGCGTTGATTTTGGCTGACCTGTGCGCAACCTACATGTGGATAAGTGGGCGGCCGACCGCTACAATGGCGGCTGTTTTTGCCTCACCGGCTTTCAACTTAGGGGATATCCGTGTCAGTGGAACTTTGGCAGCAGTGCGTAGAGCTTTTGCGCGATGAGCTGCCTGCCCAGCAATTCAACACCTGGATCCGTCCGCTACAGGTCGAAGCCGAAGGCGACGAGTTGCGCGTCTACGCACCCAACCGTTTTGTTCTCGACTGGGTCAACGAGAAGTACCTGAGCCGCGTTCTCGAATTGCTCGATGAACATGGCAACGGCCTCGCGCCCGTGCTCTCCTTATTAATAGGCAGCAAACGTAGCTCCGCGCCTCGCGCTGCGCCGAATGCGCCATTGGCGGCTGCCGCGTCGCAAGCCCAGGCGGTGACGGCTCCGGTCAACCACGCGCCGGCTCCCGCGCCGACGCCTTCGAAATCGTCGGCCCAGAAAAACGCGCCGGCCAATGAAGAGCCGTCCCGCGACAGCTTCGATCCGATGGCGGGTGCCAGTTCCCAGCAAGCACCGGTTCGCGCCGAGCAGCGCACCGTGCAGGTCGAAGGCGCGCTCAAGCACACCAGCTACCTGAACCGCACCTTTACCTTTGAGAACTTCGTCGAGGGTAAATCCAACCAGCTGGCCCGCGCGGCCGCCTGGCAAGTCGCCGACAACCCCAAGCACGGTTACAACCCGCTGTTCCTTTATGGTGGCGTTGGCCTGGGTAAGACGCACTTGATGCACGCGGTGGGTAACCATCTATTAAAGAAGAACCCGAATGCCAAGGTCGTGTACCTGCACTCGGAGCGCTTCGTGGCTGACATGGTCAAGGCCCTGCAGCTCAACGCTATCAACGAGTTCAAGCGGTTCTACCGTTCCGTGGATGCCTTGCTGATCGATGACATTCAATTCTTCGCGCGCAAGGAACGTTCCCAGGAAGAGTTTTTCCACACCTTCAACGCCCTGCTCGAAGGCGGCCAGCAAGTCATCTTGACCAGCGACCGCTACCCGAAGGAAATCGAAGGCCTGGAAGAACGCTTGAAGTCGCGCTTCGGCTGGGGCCTGACCGTGGCGGTCGAGCCACCGGAGCTGGAAACCCGCGTGGCGATCCTGATGAAAAAGGCCGATCAGGCCAAAGTCGATCTGCCCCACGACGCCGCGTTCTTCATCGCCCAACGCATTCGCTCCAACGTGCGTGAGCTGGAAGGCGCGCTCAAGCGGGTCATCGCGCACTCGCACTTCATGGGCCGCGACATCACCATCGAGCTGATTCGCGAATCCCTGAAAGACCTGCTGGCTCTGCAGGACAAACTGGTGAGTGTGGATAACATCCAACGCACCGTGGCCGAGTACTACAAGATCAAGATTTCCGATCTGCTGTCCAAGCGCCGTTCGCGCTCGGTGGCACGTCCGCGTCAGGTGGCCATGGCACTCTCCAAAGAGTTGACCAACCACAGCCTGCCGGAAATCGGCGATGTCTTCGGTGGTCGCGACCACACCACGGTCTTGCACGCATGCCGCAAGATCAACGAGCTTAAGGAATCCGACGCGGATATTCGCGAGGACTACAAGAACCTGCTGCGTACACTGACTACTTGATGACACCAGCGCAGCTTATTAAGGCAAGGGACTAGACCATGCACTTCACCATTCAACGCGAAGCCCTGTTGAAACCCCTGCAACTGGTCGCAGGCGTCGTCGAGCGCCGACAGACCTTGCCGGTGCTTTCCAACGTATTGCTGGTTGTCGAGGGCCAGCAATTGTCCTTGACCGGCACCGACCTGGAAGTCGAACTGGTGGGTCGCGTTCAGCTGGAAGAGCCCGCTGAACCTGGCGAGATCACCGTGCCCGCGCGCAAGCTGATGGATATCTGCAAAAGCTTGCCCAACGACGCGCTGATCGACATCAAGGTCGATGAGCAGAAGCTGGTGGTCAAGGCCGGCCGCAGTCGCTTCACCTTGTCGACGTTGCCGGCCAATGACTTCCCGACTGTGGAAGAAGGCCCGGGTTCGCTGACCTGCAGCCTGGAGCAAAGCAAACTGCGGCGTTTGATTGAGCGCACCAGCTTCGCCATGGCCCAGCAGGACGTGCGCTATTACCTCAACGGTATGTTGCTGGAAGTGTCGGAAGGCATTATTCGCGCCGTGGCCACCGACGGTCACCGCCTGGCCATGTGTTCGATGAAGGCCGATATCGGTCAGCCGGACCGTCATCAGGTGATCGTGCCGCGCAAAGGTATCCTTGAACTGGCGCGTCTGCTCACCGAGCCGGACGGTATCGTCAGCATCGTCCTGGGCCAGCATCACATCCGCGCCACCACCGGCGAGTTCACCTTCACCTCCAAGCTGGTTGACGGCAAGTTCCCGGATTACGAGCGTGTACTGCCTAAGGGTGGCGACAAGCTGGTGGTCGGTGATCGTCAGGCCCTGCGTGAGGCGTTCAGCCGTACTGCGATTCTGTCCAACGAAAAGTACCGGGGTATTCGCCTGCAATTGGCCAACGGCCAACTGAAGATCCAGGCCAACAACCCGGAACAGGAAGAAGCGGAAGAAGAAGTGGGCGTCGACTACAACGGCGGTTCGCTGGAAATCGGCTTCAACGTGAGCTACTTGCTCGACGTGCTGGGTGTGATGACCACCGAACAGGTTCGCCTGATTCTGTCCGACTCCAACAGCAGTGCGCTGGTGCAAGAATCCGACAACGATGACTCGGCTTACGTTGTTATGCCGATGCGTCTGTAATCATGCTCAGCAGAAGCTAGATGTCCCTCAGTCGCGTCTCGGTCACCGCGGTGCGCAATCTGCACCCGGTGACCTTCTCCCCCTCCCCCCGCATCAATATCCTCCATGGCGCCAACGGCAGTGGCAAAACCAGCGTGCTGGAAGCCATCCATTTGTTGGGGCTTGCCCGGTCTTTCCGCAGTGCCCGCCTGTTGCCGGTGATTCAGTACGAACAACTGGCGTGTACGGTGTTTGGCCAGGTCGAGTTGGCTGAAGGTGGCCATAGCAGCTTGGGGATATCCCGTGATCGCGGGGGCGAGTTTCAGATCCGCATCGACGGGCAAAATGCTCGCAGCGCGGCGCAGTTGGCGGAAATCCTGCCGCTGCAACTGATCAACCCCGACAGTTTCCGTTTGCTCGAAGGCGCGCCGAAAATCCGTCGGCAGTTCCTCGATTGGGGAGTGTTCCACGTGGAACCGCGCTTCATGGCCACTTGGCAGCGCCTGCAGAAGGCCTTGCGGCAGCGGAACTCATGGCTGCGGCATGGTACACTTGACGCCGCGTCGCAAGCAGCCTGGGACCGGGAACTGTGCCTGGCCAGCGACGAAATAGATGAATACCGCCGCGCCTATATCAAAGCCTTGAAACCAGTCTTTGAGCAGACCTTGAGTGAGCTGTTGGACCTCGAAGGGCTGACGCTGAGCTACTACCGCGGTTGGGACAAAGAGCGTGAACTGAGTGCAGTGCTCGCCACGTCCTTGCAGCGGGATCAGCAAATCGGCCACACCCAGGCCGGCCCCCAGCGCGCTGATTTGCGTCTTAGGTTAGGCGCACATAATGCCGCGGATATCTTGTCCCGCGGCCAGCAGAAGCTGGTGGTATGTGCATTGCGTATCGCCCAAGGGCATTTGGTTAGCCAGGCCCGGCGCGGTCAATGTATTTATCTGGTGGATGATTTGCCGTCAGAACTCGACGAGCAACACCGCCGAGCGTTATGCCGCTTGTTGGAAGACTTACGCTGCCAGGTGTTTATCACCTGTGTAGACCACGAATTATTGAGGGAAGGCTGGCAGACGGAAACGCCAGTCGCTTTGTTCCACGTGGAACAAGGCCGTATCACCCAGACCCACGACCATCGGGAGTGAAGGCATGAGCGAAGAAAACACGTACGACTCGACCAGCATTAAAGTGCTGAAAGGTTTGGATGCCGTACGCAAACGTCCCGGTATGTACATTGGCGACACCGATGATGGTAGCGGTCTGCACCACATGGTGTTCGAGGTGGTCGACAACTCCATCGACGAAGCTCTCGCCGGTCACTGCGACGACATCAGCATTATCATTCACCCGGATGAGTCCATCACCGTGCGCGACAACGGTCGTGGCATTCCGGTAGACGTGCATAAAGAAGAAGGCGTTTCGGCGGCAGAGGTCATCATGACCGTGCTCCACGCCGGCGGTAAGTTCGACGACAACTCGTACAAAGTATCCGGTGGTTTGCACGGCGTAGGTGTTTCCGTAGTAAACGCCCTCTCCGAACTGCTGGTGCTGACCGTGCGTCGCAGCGGCAAGATTTGGGAGCAGACCTACGTTCACGGTGTTCCGCAGGAACCGATGAAGGTTGTTGGCGAAAGCGAAACTACCGGTACCCAGATTCACTTCCGTCCTTCTGACGAAACCTTCAAGAACATCCACTTCAGCTGGGACATCCTGGCCAAACGGATTCGTGAACTGTCCTTCCTCAACTCCGGTGTCGGCATCGTCCTCAAGGATGAGCGCAGCGGCAAGGAAGAGCTGTTCAAATACGAAGGCGGCCTGCGTGCGTTCGTTGAATACCTGAACACCAACAAGACTCCGGTCAACCAGGTGTTCCACTTCAACGTCCAGCGTGAAGACGGCATCGGCGTGGAAATCGCCCTGCAGTGGAACGACAGCTTCAACGAGAACCTGTTGTGCTTCACCAACAACATTCCGCAGCGCGACGGCGGTACTCACCTGGTGGGTTTCCGTTCCGCACTGACGCGTAACCTGAACACCTACATCGAAGCCGAAGGCCTGGCCAAGAAGCACAAAGTTGCCACCACCGGTGACGATGCGCGTGAAGGTCTGACTGCGATTATTTCGGTGAAAGTACCGGACCCTAAGTTCAGCTCCCAGACCAAAGACAAGCTGGTGTCTTCCGAAGTGAAGACCGCCGTGGAACAGGAGATGGGCAAGTACTTCTCCGACTTCCTGCTGGAAAACCCGAACGAAGCCAAGCTGGTTGTCGGCAAGATGATCGACGCAGCGCGTGCCCGTGAAGCCGCGCGTAAAGCCCGTGAGATGACCCGCCGCAAAGGCGCGCTGGACATCGCCGGCCTGCCGGGCAAACTGGCTGACTGCCAGGAGAAGGACCCTGCCCTCTCCGAGCTGTATCTGGTGGAAGGTGACTCTGCTGGCGGTTCCGCCAAGCAGGGCCGTAACCGTCGCACCCAGGCCATCCTGCCGTTGAAGGGTAAGATCCTCAACGTCGAGAAAGCGCGCTTCGACAAGATGATTTCCTCCCAGGAAGTCGGCACGTTGATCACGGCGTTGGGCTGCGGTATCGGCCGCGACGAATACAACATCGACAAGCTGCGCTATCACAACATCATCATCATGACCGATGCTGACGTCGACGGTTCGCACATCCGTACCCTGCTGCTGACCTTCTTCTTCCGTCAGTTGCCGGAGCTGATCGAGCGCGGCTACATCTACATCGCCCAGCCGCCGTTGTACAAAGTCAAAAAGGGCAAGCAAGAGCAATACATCAAAGACGACGACGCCATGGAAGAGTACATGACGCAGTCGGCCCTGGAAGACGCCAGCCTGCACTTGAACGAAGAAGCACCGGGCATTTCCGGTGAGGCGCTGGAGCGTCTGGTCAACGACTTCCGCATGGTCATGAAGACGCTCAAGCGTCTGTCGCGCCTGTACCCTCAGGAACTGACCGAGCACTTCATCTACCTGCCGGCCGTGAGCCTGGAGCAGTTGGGCGATCACGCAGCGATGCAGGATTGGCTGGCCCAGTATGAAGTGCGTCTGCGCACCGTCGAGAAATCCGGCCTGGTGTACAAAGCCAGCCTGCGCGAAGACCGTGAACGTAACGTGTGGCTGCCCGAGGTCGAATTGATCTCCCACGGCCTGTCCAACTACGTCACCTTCAACCGCGACTTCTTCGGCAGCAACGACTACAAAACCGTGGTCACCCTGGGCGCACAACTGAGCACCCTGCTGGACGACGGCGCTTATATCCAACGTGGCGAACGCAAGAAGCAGGTCAGGGAATTCAAGGAAGCCCTTGACTGGCTGATGGCCGAAAGCACCAAGCGTCACACCATCCAGCGCTACAAAGGTCTGGGCGAGATGAACCCGGATCAACTGTGGGAAACCACCATGGACCCCGCTCAGCGCCGTATGCTGCGCGTGACCATCGAAGACGCCATCGGCGCAGACCAGATCTTCAACACCCTGATGGGTGATGCGGTCGAGCCTCGCCGTGACTTCATCGAGAGTAATGCTTTGGCGGTGTCTAACCTGGATTTCTGATCGGGTGTCGATGGGCACATTAAGTGTCGTGAGTGGGCGAGATAATGTCGCTCTTTAAACTAAACCCCGGCCTGGTGCCGGGGTTTCGTCGTTTTAGGAGATGTTTTTTCGGGCTTAAGGTGACGCTGACTTGTACAATCGAGCCCAATTTTTCTTCCAGTATGCCTGTGCAGTCGCAACAATCGTTGGCGCTGGGCATCAGCTTTGATAGGGATAGATTTACCCATGGCTCATAAGCTGTCACTCGAAACGTTAGAGTCTTGGCTCTGGGAGTCCGCGAACATTCTGCGCGGCTCTATCGACTCTTCCGACTTCAAGAACTACATCTTCGGCCTGCTCTTCCTCAAGCGTTACAACGACGTGTTTGACGAGCGCGTTGCCAAGCTGAGGGAAGACGAAAAACTGAGCTATGGCGATGCCCAGGAAGAGATCGAGGACAAATGGGGCAAGTTCCCTATCAGTGCCCGCTGGTTCGATCTGATCTCACGCACCGAAAATATTGGTGAGGCACTGGACAAGGCATTCGCGACCATCGAGGCCAATAACCCCGAGCTACAACACGTGCTGACCGCCACTCAGTATGGTGACAAACGGGTGCTGTCGGACGCGACCCTGCAACGCCTGCTACGTCACTTTAACCAATACAAACTGGGCAATACCGACCTTTATAAAGCGGATATGCTTGGCGATGCCTACGAATATCTAATCAAGCAATTCGCCGACGATGCCGGGAAGAAAGGCGGTGAGTTCTATACTCCCAAGGCCGTTGTGCAACTGGTGGTTGAGCTGATTGACCCGCAACCCGGCCACAGCGTGTATGACCCCACCTGTGGTAGTGGAGGCATGCTGGTGGAGAGCGCCCACCATGTATCCGGTTTTCCCAATGGCACTCTGATGGGCAAACCTAATGTGCTGCTGTTCGGTCAGGAAAAGAACCTGGGTACCTGGGCCATCGCCAAGCTCAACCTCTACCTGCACAACATGCATGCAGCTATTGAGCGCGGCGACACCTTGGTCGAGCCCAAGCACCTCAACGGGGATTACCTAAAGACATTTGATCGGGTAATTGCTAACCCGCCGTTCTCGGCGAAGTCCTGGTGGACTCCGCTAGAGTTGAGTAACGAGAACGAGCAGGATAGCGGCAAAAAACTCAAAGCACCCAACTACAAGCAGGTCAGCGATCCCTATGGTCGGCTGATCTATGGCATCCCTCCACGGAGCTATGCTGACCTCGCTTTTGCTCAGCATATGCTGGCCAGCCTCAAAGCTGACGGTCGTATGGGGATTATCCTGCCGCACGGTGTGCTGTTCCGTAGTGGCGAGGAAGGCAAAATTCGCGAAGGGCTACTTTTTGGAACAGATGCAGCTAATGGAAACCAGCCAGGAGACCTGATTGAAGCCATCATTGGTCTACCGCCTGCATTGTTCTACAACACTCCCATTCCCGCTTGTGTACTAATTCTGAACAAGCAGAAGCCGATGGCGCTCAAGGGTAAGGTAATCATCATTGATGCAAGTGCGGACTTTGGTAATGACAAGGTGCAGAACAGTCTACGGGTTGCAGATGTTATCCGTATCGTTAGCACCCACAAGGCCGCGTTCGAGCAGCAGACTGAGGTGGAGAATTACTGCCGTATCGTCACACTAGACGAAATCCGCAGCAACGACGGCAACCTCAACATCGCCCGATATATAGACAATGGCGAGACCGAAGAGGCTGTCGATGTGGCTGCCACCTTAGCGAAATTAGCGATGCTGGCTGAGGAAGAGGCGAAAATTGATGCGCGGCTGAATGGTTATCTTGCCGATCTGGGCTTGTTGGAGACCGCGGAATGAGCGTGGTAGGCAAACCTGGATACAAGGAGACCGAGATTGGATGGATACCTTCCGACTGGTCTGTGGAGAAAGTTGAATCGCTTGCGGATGTGGATCCGGAATCCTTATCAATTAAGACGGCCGCAGATTTCTCATTTCGCTACATCAGCCTAGGCGACGTAGATTCTGGGCGGCTGATTAACGGTCACGAAAATATAAATTTTTCTGACGCCCCTTTACGAGCACGACGCAAAGTCAAAGCAGGGGATATCCTGTTTGCCACCGTCCGTCCTAAGTTGAAGGGGCATTACTTCGCGCGTCGCGTAGATGGCAATGTAATCGCATCTACTGGATTCGCAGTTGTTCGCGCAAGGAAAGAGATTGCATCGCCTGAGTTTCTGTATCAGTCGTTGCTCTCTGGAGGTGTGGATGCACAAATTGAGAAACTCACTGCTGGCTCCAATTATCCAGCCGTAAATTCAGGCGACGTAAAAGGCCTCTTGCTTACGGCACCTCCTCTCTCTGAACAGCAAATTATCGCCGCCATTCTCACGGACGTGGACGAGAAGCTGGCTGTGATCACCCGCCAGATTGAAGCCACCCAGATCCTCAAGCAGGGTCTGATGCAAACCCTGTTCAGTCGGGGTGTGGGAATTCAAGATACCAGCGGGCAGTGGGTGTTTCACACAGAATTTAAAACAGTGCTGTCGCTGGACATTCCTTCCACGTGGGATGTAATGAGGCTAGGCGATATTGCACCGCTAATCCGAAGACCAGTAGAAATCCGTCCCGATGCAACATACCCCGAGCTTGGCCTTCGCTCTTATGGAAAGGGGACATTTCATAAGCCAGCGCTGCTTGGTTCTGAGGTTGGCAACAAGCGGCTATTTGAAATTAGAGCCGGGGACCTCCTTTTCTCAAATGTGTTTGCATGGGAAGGTGCCGTAGCAGTAGCAAAACCCGAAGATGACGGCCGTTATGGTTCGCATAGGTACATCACATGCACGGTGGACAACTCTCGGGCTGATACTTCCTACATCTATAGATACTTGATCACACCCGCTGGAATCGCCTTACTGTCATTGGCTTCTCCAGGCGGGGCCGGTCGAAATAAAACGCTTGGATTGAGCGCGTTGGCCAACATCACTATTCCTCTGCCGCCGTTAGCTGAGCAGCAGAAGATTAGTCAGATTCTCGATGGCGTTGAGGCCAAGCTTCAGTTACTTGAAGCAAAGCGATGTGCTGTTGAGTCCACTAAACGTGGCCTGATGCAAAAGCTGCTAACCGGGGAATGGCGGGTCAAGCTCGCAGGCGGAGTGGACACCTCTTTTTGAAGGCTATTGCTGGACTACCACGTCATATCTAGAGCAGACGCCGAAACGCTATGGCTGTGGCGGTTGGCGTCATCTCTTACATGAGTTTCAGCAGTTTGAAATTCGCAACCAAGTCAGGCCGTTGATGGCCCTACCGTGGTTTGGTATCGAAGTCGTCCGAGGGAAACCTCCAAGGAACAGGAGTAAGCAATGAGCCAGTCACCGGAGAAAGTCGGGGTTGAGTTACCCGCCATCAATTGGCTGATCAAGCTGGGCTACACCCATCTGTCCGGTAACCAGGTGCGGGTAGAACATCGTCATCTGGCACCGGTACTGGACGATGTGTTGCTGGCTCGGCTGCTGATCCTCAACCCATGGCTGGCGAGCGCGCCCGGTGGCTTTAGTGCCGCACTGATCGAGCTACGTAAACGAGTCAATGATGAGCTGTTGCCCGCCAACAAGGCGTTCTGGGAACAGGTGGTGCAGCGGTCGGATATCCAGGTGAAGGACGTCGAAGGCAAGCCGCGCAGTGTGCGCTTCTTCGATGCCTGTAATGCAGCCAACAACGACTTCCATGTCGTTGATCAATACGTGGGGCGTAATGCTGATGGGGATGTTTTTCGTCCCGATCTGCTGCTGTTTGTGAATGGCTTGCCCCTGGCCATCATTGAATGCAAAGCCAGCCATCACCGCCTGGATGAGGCCTTGGGGCAACTGGATGGCTACCAGAGTACCTTTCCAACTCAGTTTGTATTCAACCAGGTATGCGTTGGTCTTAATCGACGTGAAGGGCTGTATGGTGCGATCTTTACCAGGCCTGCGTATTACGCTCGTTATCGGTTGCAGACGCAGGAGAGAGCCGCTGTTGCTGCCTTGTTAGGCGATGATCCAAGTGAACAGGAAAGCGTGCTTTGGGCATTGTTCGAGCCGAGCCGCTTCTTGCAACTGATCACACATTTCGTACTGTTCGAAACCCGCGATGGCAAGACCGTGAAGAAGCTACCGCGCTATCAACAATGGCGGGCCGTGCGCAAAACGGTGGATCGCCTATGTGCGCCCAAACCCACGGGCGGCGTTGTCTGGCATACCCAAGGTAGCGGCAAGTCACTGACTATGGCTCTACTTGCGCGCATGTTACGTGCCGATAGCACGGGTTTGAACAACCCAACCGTGCTGATATTGACCGACCGCAAAGACCTCGATAAGCAGATATTCGACACCTTCCATGCTGTGGGCGTCAATGCCATTCAGGCTGTGTCGGTTGATGGCTTGCTGAAGATGCTGTCCAACGACTACGGTAGCGTGTTCACCAGTACGGTGCAGAAATTTCAAGAGAATGATCAGCCCAGTGAGCAGGCTGCCGACTCTCCTGATGAAGACGATGACACCCTGCAAGCGAACCGCCACAAGCGGATTCGCGAGGAGAAGGACTTCTTCATTGTGCATGAACGCAACGTCCGCCACCGGGAGGTGGATGAGAACGGCGGGTTAGTCAAAGCTAAGTGGGAAGAAATCAGCCGAGATAAGGTGCACTTCCAGGTGCTGAGCACCAAGCCCAATTTCTATGTGCTGGTCGATGAGGCTCACCGCAGTCAGTATGATTTTCTCGCGGCCTTTATGCGTGCCAGTTTGCCCAACGCTAAGTTCATCGCCTTTACCGGTACGCCGCTGCTGCAAGAGGATAAACACACGCTGGGCGAGTTTGGTGGTGGTGAATACATCGACGAATACCGTCTGCATGAAGCGGTTGCGGATGGAGCAACCCTACCCATCAAATACCAGGATGCATGGGTGGCGTTGTCGGCCAATGCTGAACTGGATGCCGCTTTCAAGGAGCAGTTCGCAGACCAGAGTGAAGTTCGTCAGCATGAGTTAAAGCGTGAGCTGCTGCGCCGCTGGCGTCAGGCCGGCGACCGTATGGAACAGGTCGCCGAACATTTGGTCGAGCATTTCCTCAGTAGTGTAAAGGCTAAGGACTTGAAGGCCATGCTGGTGTGCGATGGCCGCGATATGGCGGTGCGTTACAAGGATCTGCTCGATGCAATCATGGTCCAACGGGCGAGCAAAGGGCTGCCGACCTTTGACAGCAAGGTGGTTATTTCCCTCGCCAGTATTACCTCTTCCCGGACTGGTGCTTCTGCCATGGAAGAGGCGGCAGAGTACGAAATAGACGCCGACAAGATCCGAAGCATCGAGGAGCGGGTCAAGGCTGAGGTGAAAGCTGGAAAGATACCCGTGGCCATGCCGTCCGAGCAGATCGGCAACTTTGTCAGCAAGCGGTTTCCCCTGCCCTATGGGGAAGAAAATGATGGGCTTGATGGTAAGCCGCAGGCGAACAACGTCGGGTTGATCATCGTATCCGACATGCTGCTGACCGGGTGGGATGCTCCGATTGTCGGCACCATGTACCTCGACAAGCCGCTTAAGGAACACACCCTGTTGCAGGCTATTGCACGGGTGAACCGAACCTTTTCCGGCAAAAATGCTGGTTACATCGTGGATTACCACGGAGTAGTCGAGCACCTCGACCATGCGCTGAAGATTTACGGCGGTGACGTGAAGCCTTCGCAGGTCTGGGAAGGTGTTGAAACCGAACTACCCAAGCTGCAAGCCACGCTCGACCGCATACTAAAACTGCTGCCAAAAAAGCATGACCCGGTAGCGCAACGCGAGGCATACAAAGATGATGCCGAGCGCTTCCTTGATCCTGCCACCAGGCTAGACATGGTCGAAGAGTTTCTGGACTTGGTGAAGCAGTTTAACCGCTCTGTGGACATCATCCTGCCGGATGTACGCGGCGTACCCTTCAAGCCCTACTTCACCCTGTTAGGTGAGATTCGGCTGATGCTACGGGACAAACTGCCGGGTAATACCTACAAGGAACGCATCACCAAGCTTGAATCCGCGATGCTTCAACAGCTACTGGATGAGTACATTGCCGCCAGCCCCGCCAAGAGTCTGTTAGGCCGTGAGGTATCGATTCTGGATGCCAGTGATATGGCGCGCTTAAAGAAGCTGGCGAGCCCCGGTAGCCGCGCCTTGGTGATGAAAAACCAGCTGAAACAAACCATCGTCACCGGCAAGGACAAAGATCCAGCATTCTTTGAAAAGATAGCTGAGGAGTTGGAAAAATTGCTTGAGGAGGAAAAGGCGGGGCGCATTACCCAGGCCAAGTTCCTAGAGCAACTGGAGCTGTTCAGCCAGCGGATTCAGGATAAGGACAACACCGGTTTTAATAAGCCCGCGCATTCAGCGGTGTATCACTACCTTGCCGCGTTACTGTCTGAGAATACGGCAAGGGTAGCAACGACCAAGCTGTTCGAGGATGAAATGCTGAGTCGTGCTCTGGCGACTGAAAACTGGAAAAAAATGCCGGATACGCATCCTGACTTTAAAGACCATCTGCGGGGGGTATTGATGCCTCTGGCGGGTTGGGAGCGCTCAGTAGCGCGTGATCACGCCAAACGAATCTTCGATATCTTGCTAAAAAACTAACGCGGCCTTTCCCATGCCAGTATTGAACTACGGCCAAACAGCTATCGAGTGGTACTTCCAGCTCGATACGAAGCTCAAGCGCCATTACGTGACCGTGGAACGGGGGCGACCTGTTCTGTTACGCGGGCCGTTGGTGGGTGAGCCTGAACAAGAGGCTATGGTGCTCCGTCGTGCACGCTGGATTCGTGAAAGGCTGGCTCAGGTGAATCAGCCCTTGGCCAGCGCGCCCATCGTCACGGGCAGCCGTCTGCGTTATGCCGGGCGCACTTACTTCACCGAAGTAAGGCATGCGCCGGACGTACTCAAGCCCCAATTGACCTTCACAGCATCGCGTTTCATCGTTGATAACCCGGATGGTATGAGTATCCATCCAGATACGCTGATGCCCTTGCTGGAGGGGTTCTATCGGGAGCGTGCTGACGAGAAATTGTTGGTGCGTGTCCGTCATTGGCAGCGAGTCACAGGCCTGCAAGCGACTGGCGCTCGTATCCGTCACTTCCAAAGTCGTTGGGCTAGCTGTGATGCGAACAATACCTTGGAGTTTCATCCACGTGTGATGGAGCTACCTGCCAGCGTGCAGGACTACGTCATAGTTCATGAGCTTTGCCATACAGTGGAGAAAAATCACACAAAGGCATTCTGGACGTTGGTAGCCAGCCATATGCCGGATTGGCAGAAACAACATCAGGTGTTGGAACGGGCTTTGTACGGCGATGCGGTTTGACTACCTGCATTATGAGTTTGCGGACGAAGCCTCTGACACTATTACAGTATGTGGGTTGACACGCTTGTCGCGTGTGGCGCATCCTTCAAAAACTTTCTTAGAGAAAGAACGGGGCTCCTCTTTAGCAGCTAACGCTGCGCATTAGGGGGTACAGCATCAAAACTGTACCAACCAAATGAAAACTTACTTTTACTAGGTTTGTTCCGTGGGAGGCCTGAGGTAAAACTCGGGCTTTTTGTTTTTAGGATACGGGGGGCAAGCATGGAGCAAAAAATCTACATAGCTATAGTGAAAGAATGCGAAAAACTGATTCTTAGGCATCATAGCTATCATAATAAACTTCATATCGATTGGGTTCGTAATACTAAGCGAATTTCAGATGCGCCTCCAAAGAAAGTTGAGTCGCCAGAGTATTGGAAAGTCGATAGAAGATTTAATCCATTTTACGTAAAATCGAACGCCAAGGCAATTGCACGTTCAATTGCTAAAAAAATATCCAATAGAACCTATGCCCCGGCAGAACCCTTTCGAAAGTCAATTCCGAAGTCTAGTGGCGGAAGTCGAGAACTAACAATATATCAAATACCAGACGCAGCGATTTCCAGATATTTCTATAGCCGGTTGCTCGATAAAAATAGACATCGCTTTAGTTCGTTTTCATACGCTTATCGTAACGATAGAAACGTGCATTTTGCTATACAAGATATAGCAATTGATATATCCCAAGAAGCAAGAACTTTTATTGCCGAATTTGACTTCTCGGATTTTTTCGGATCAATCGATCATACATATCTGTATAGTCAACTTCACGAAAACGGATTTCTTATTAGCGATGAGGAAGAAGCTGTAATCAAAGCTTTCTTAGCCTCACGCGATAAGGGTATTCCACAGGGAACGTCTATTTCATTATTCTTAGCGAACCTAGTTTGTTGGAAAATTGATAAGTCTCTTGAGAAATCCGGGTTGAAATTCGCTAGGTATGCGGACGACACGGTGATTTGGAGTCCAGATTACGCAGCTATATGTAAATCTTTTTCGATAATTAATGATTTTTCTAAAGAGGCCGGCGTATCAATTAATGCAAAAAAATCTGATGGCATAAGCCTTTTAGCACGAGATGGATTGCCAGCAGAAATCGCATCAAAAAGCTATTTGAATTTTCTAGGCTACTCAATAGGTGTAGGTAAGGTTTCGATTAAAGAAAGCGCCGAAAAAAGAATAAAAAAACATATGGCTTATTTGCTTTATAGATCGATGATTCAACCCCTAAAATCAAGTCCTCTGAGGGGGCTGGTTATTCCAGCTAATGATCGGGACAAGGCTCTGTTGGTATCTATAATGCAAGTTCGTCGATATATGTACGGTGGGCTATCAAATCGAGATATAACTGACTATATTTCCGGAAGGAAGAAATATTTACAATTTAAGGGTGTAATGAGCTTTTATCCTCTTCTGAATGACGAGTCTCAACTTAGAAATTTGGATGGTTGGTTGGTTTCTATGATTTATAGATGTATCCAGTTACGATCGAAATTATTAATTTTGCATGGATTTAATAGGCTGCATTCTTTCCCATTTAATGTAGCACATAAAAATCTAGTTGAGCAGCTTGGGCGCCGACGTATCAAGGGAAAGCGGCTTCTTGAAATTCCAAGTTTCACATTGATTTATCGTGCTCTACAGCGAGGCTTGCGTGAGGCCGGCATCGAAAAAGTAATGCATCCGCAGTCTCTAAAGTACGAGTACAAAGGTATTTGAAGTCTTGACTATATGAAGCGGTGGCCGAAACGGGCACACTGCCTTTGGTATTTAAGTCCGCTATTAAAATGAGGCCGGAGTTGTCCTGCCTACCGGTTTTTTCGATTTGATAGTTTTTAAGGATATCGTATTTACTCGGTCGCGCGATGCTCCAACATTCTGGTGTGGCGCAGCCAGAGGATCCGGCGACTAAGTCGATCATTCAGCGTCGCCAGGCTGTGGAGATCTGCGGTGGCGATTCACCAAAACGTAAAATTACGCGAATCCCTGCGACTCGACGAAGTGCCCGCGAGACGGAAACCGAAGCTCAAAATTACTTCGAATCAGTTTTAATTCCTGCGCATCGGCTACTGACTGCTCCCAGCCGGGTAGGTAGCTGAGATCAAAGGCCAACGCGCGATGATTCAGGCGTTTATACAGGGGCAGGTCACCCAGGTACGCTGCGAGTAGAACCGCCAGTGGATGGCTTACTTGGTGTACGTTGAGTCATGTTATGGGTAATGCTGAGGGAGTGAGTTTGCATGCTTTTTACACTGAGACCGTAGCGATATTGCTACGGACATCAATGTAGAAAAATACCTCTCGGAAGGCCTGCGCGTGACTGGTCAATTTTTTAAGTAGGTGCTTAGAGGCCGGACCGCTGGCAGAGTGAACACTGCATCCACTGAGCGGAAGGCATCCGCTTGACGTCAATGTTGGTCAAATTGGCCAGAGAAATGAACTGATGTTCGCCTGCTTCTGCCGTAGATCATCGATCTGACGCTCGATGGTAGCCTCTTCCTCCAGTGCCTCTAGAGCCATGTCCGCTTGTACAGCGGTGAGAACCGGTATTTGAAATCCTCTCAGAGCCTTGGCCTGTTGCCGCTGACCGAAAACTGACCCAGTAGAGGCTCTTCTGCCGACTGAAAACTGACCCAGGTGTTCAACTGCTT
>NZ_JBWKXO010000017.1:0-32780 GCF_059423025.1 Pseudomonas sp. GW704-F2
TGCCCCCGATAGCGGCAGATCAGTCAATCGTGTATTGCCTTCACTCCGCTATCGGGGGCAAGCCCCCTCCCACATGGGTCATGCGGCGTTGCGGCTATCGTTGAAGATCCAACCCTCACACTGAAAGTCGCTTTACTTACCCACGCCACGCCCGAATGGCAGGCCGCACAGCAATCCTGAAGCCGACGCCGATCCAAATGTGGGAGGGGGCTTACCCCGATAGCGGCAGATCAGTCAACCATGTATTGCCTGAACCTCCGCTATCGGGGGCAAGCCCCCTCCCACAGGGTTCATGCGGCGTTGCGGCTATCGTTGAAGATCCAACCCTCACACTGAAAGTTGCTTTACTTACCCACGCGCCGCCCGAATGGCAGGCCGCACAGCAATCCTGAAGCCGACACCGATCCAAATGTGGGAGGGGGCTTGCCCCCGATAGCGGCAGATCAGTCAATCGTGTATTGCCTTCACTCCGCTATCGGGGGCAAGCCCCCTCCCACATGGATCATGCGGCGTTGCGGCTATCGTTGAAGATCCAACCTTCGTGCTGAAAGCCGCTTTACTTACCCACGCCACGCATCCGCTAAATTTGTTTCAAAACTTGACGCATCTAGCGCCATCCACCATATTGATAGTTAGCAAACTAACTGTATGTGAACGATCCAGTGCCCAAGACCCTCGAACAACTCCAGATGAACCTCAGCAGCAGCATGGTGGTGGGCGCCCGTAATTGGCGCAAAATCTGCCAGAACACGCTGCTGAGCTACGGTATTTCCGAAGCCTGCGCCGTGCCGTTGCTGATGATCGGCCGCCTGGGCGACGGGGTGCATCAAGTCAAAGTGGCCCAGGCTTCGGGGATGGAAAGCCCGTCGCTGGTGCGCCTGCTCGACCAACTGTGCAGCGGCGGCTATGTGTGCCGCAGCGAAGACACCCACGACCGCCGCGCCAAGGCCTTGAGCCTCACCGCGCGGGGCCGTGAGCTGGTACAGGCGGTGGAGGCGCAACTGGTGCGCCTGCGCCGCGACGTGCTGGCCGATATTGCGCCTGCGGACATGGAGGTTGCGCTGCGCGTGTTGCGCGCCTTTGAAGTCGCGCATCAATACCCTGTGGTTGCAGCATCTTGAGAGGATTTTTTACCGGCATGCCGCCGGCCAGGGACTGGTTCTACGGGGTACGCACGTTCGCGGCGTCGATGATCGCGTTGTACATCGCCATGCTCATGCAAATGCCGCGTCCGTACTGGGCGATGGCCACGGTGTACATCGTCTCCAGCCCGTTTGTCGGGCCGACCAGTTCCAAGGCGCTGTACCGTGCGATCGGCACCTTCATGGGCGCGGCGGCGGCGGTGGTGTTCGTGCCGATGTTTGTGCAATCGCCCTACCTGCTGGTGGTGGTGATTGCATTGTGGACGGGCACCCTGCTGTTTCTCTCCATGCACTTGCGCACCGCGAACAACTACGCCTTGATGCTGGCCGGCTACACCTTGCCGCTGATCGCCTTGCCGGTGGTGGATAACCCGCTGACGGTGTGGGACGTGGCTGAAGCGCGCACCGAGGAAATCTTTCTTGGCATCGCGGTGGCGGCGGTGGTCGGCGCAATGTTCTGGCCGCGGCGCCTGATGCCGGTGTTCGATGGCTCGGTGGCCAAGTGGTTCAGCGACGCCCAGGTCTACAGCCAGCGCTTTATGAGCCGCAACGTGGCGCGCGACGAAGTCAGCGCCTTGCGCGGCGGCATGGTCGCCACCTTCAACACGTTGGAATTGATGATCGGCCAGTTGCCCCACGAAGGCGCCCGGCCGCAGACGGTACGCAACACCAAGGAGCTGCGCGGGCGGATGATCCACCTGCTGCCGGTGGTGGATGCGCTCGACGATGCGCTATACGCCATCGAACACCGTGCGCCGGAGTTTCTCGAAACGCTCGCGCCGCTGTTGGAGGCCACGGATCAGTGGCTGCAAAGCACCACCGAGTCGGCCCCGTTGGAACGCTGGCGCACCCTGCGTGACCAACTCGACGCGCTGCAACCGGCAGGCGAAGCGCTGGACGACCGCCACACGCTGCTGTTCTCCAACGCGCTGTATCGCCTGGGTGAGTGGATCGACCTGTGGCAAGACTGCCGCAGCCTGCAGGCCGCGATCCAATGCGAGAGCCAGGACACCTGGCGCGCCGTTTACCGCCACTGGCGCCTGGGCCGCCTGACGCCTTTTCTCGACCGTGGCCTGATGTTCTACTCGGCGTTTTCCACCGTCACCGCGATCATCGTCGCCTCGGTGCTGTGGATTCTGCTGGGCTGGACCGACGGCGGCAGCGCCGTGATCCTGGCAGCCGTCGCCTGTAGCTTCTTTGCGTCGATGGACGACCCGGCGCCGCAGATCTACCGGTTCTTTTTCTGGACCGCCATGTCGGTGCTGTTCGCCAGCCTGTATCTGTTCCTGGTGCTGCCCAACCTGCACGATTTCCCCATGCTGGTGCTGGCGTTCGCGGTGCCGTTTATCTGCATCGGCACACTCACGGTCCAACCGCGTTTCTACCTGGGCATGCTGCTGACGTTGGTGAACACCTCGTCGTTCATCAGCATCCAGGGCGCCTATGACGCCGACTTCCTCAACTTCGCCAACGTCAACCTGGCCGGGCCCGTGGGCCTGCTGTTTGCCTTTGTGTGGACGCTGATCGCGCGGCCCTTCGGTGCCGAGTTGGCCGCCAAGCGCCTGACCCGGTTCACCTGGCACGACATCGTCGGCCTGACCGAACCGGCGAACCTGGCCGAACAACGGTACCTGGCCGCGCAAATGCTCGATCGCTTGATGCAGCACCTGCCGCGCCTGGCCATCATCGGCCATGACACCGGCGTCGCCCTGCGCGATTTGCGCGTGGCGCTGAACCTGCTCGACCTGCTGGCCTACTCGCCACGGATCTACGGCGTACCGCGGGTGTTGCTCGGCCAAGTGGTGGAAGGCGTCGGCGCTTACTACAAGGCCTGCCTCAAGGCGGGCCGACGCTTGCCCTCGCCGAGCGGCCTGCTGATGACCCTCGACCGCACGCGCCGCGCCCTCAACGGCCAAGGCCTGCAAGACGAAGACGACACCCGCCTGCATCTGTTGCATGCCCTGGTGGGTCTGCGCCTGGCGCTGTTGCCCGGCGTGGAATTGATTGGCGGCACCGAGACCGAGGCGCCGCTGCCTGATGGAGCGCCTTTATGATCGGTGATCTGGATGTCAGCGGGGTGTTCCTGCCCACGCTGCTGGTGCTGATGGGCATTGCGTACCTGTTGTTTCTGCTGGTGCATGGGTTGTTGACCCGTCTGCACTTTTATCGCCTGGTCTGGCACCGGGCATTGTTCAACGTGGGGCTCTACGCGCTGTTGCTGGGCGCGGTGGACTCACTCAGTCGATACCTGATGACATGAAAAAACCTTTTTTGACCATCGGCCGTGTCGTCCTGACGTTGTTGATCGTGAGCTTCGCGGTCGTCGTCGTATGGCGCATGGTCATGTACTACATGTTTGCGCCCTGGACCCGTGACGGCCACATCCGTGCCGACATCGTGCAGATCGCCCCGGACGTGTCCGGGCTGATCCAGCGCGTCGACGTGCGCGACAACCAACTGGTGAGCAAAGGCCAGGTGCTGTTCGCCGTCGACCAGGACCGCTTCAAGCTGGCCCTGCGCCAGGCCCAGGCCGCCGTGGCCGACCGCCAGGAAACCCTGGCCCAGGCCCAGCGCGAGTACAAGCGTAACCGTGGCCTGGGCAACCTGGTGCCGAGCGAGCAACTGGAAGAAAGCCAGTCCCGCGTCGCCCGTGCCCAGTCGGCCCTGGCCGAAGCGCAAGTGACGGTGGACTCGGCGCAACTCAACCTCGACCGTTCGGTGATCCGCAGCCCGGTGGACGGCTACGTCAACGACCGTGCGCCGCGCACGCAGGAGTTCGTCACCGCCGGGCGCCCGGTGCTGTCGGTGGTGGACAGCAACTCCTTCCATATCGACGGCTACTTCGAAGAGACCAAGCTCGACGGCATCCACGTCGGCATGGGCGTCGATATCCGTGTGATTGGCGACGGCGCCCGCCTGCACGGCCATGTGCAGAGCATCGTCGCCGGTATCGAGGACCGTGACCGCAGCAGCGGCGCCAACCTGCTGCCCAACGTCAACCCGGCGTTCAGCTGGGTGCGCCTGGCCCAGCGGATTCCGGTGCGTATCGCGTTTGACGAGGTGCCGGCGGACTTTCGCATGATCGCCGGGCGCACCGCGACGGTGTCGATCATCGGCGACAAGCCCAAGGACGGAGCCCAGCCATGAAGCAGATTTTGGCAACCGCGGCGCTGGGTTTGCTGTTGTCAGCCTGCCAGGTGGTCGGCCCGGATTATCGACTGCCGGACAAGGCCGCCATGAACCGTGGCGACCTGCAAGGGCAACTGGCGGGCGAGGGCGCCAACGTGGTCTCGGCGCCGGTGCCGGCGGACTGGTGGAAGCTGTACAACGACCCGCGCCTGGATGAACTGGTGCGCCAGGCCATGGCTTCCAACACCGACCTGCGCGTCGCCGCCGCCAACTTGCAGCGGGCGCGCTATCAGGTGCAGGAGGCTGAATCCGTCGGCGGCTGGAGTGCCGGCGCCAAGGCCGAAGCCCAGCGCCTGCAAGAGTCCGGCGAAGCGTTTTTACTCTCGGAAAAAGTCCCGGTGGGCAACATCGGCAGCGTGGGGATCACCACCTCGTATCAATTCGATCTGTTCGGCACCTTGCAGCGCGGCATCGAAAGTGCCCAGGCCAGCGCCGACGCAACCCAGGCTGCGGCCGATATTGCGCGGATCACCCTGGTCGCCGATGTGGTGCGTTCGTACACGCAAGTCTGCGCGGCCAACGAAGAGCTGGCGATCGCCAACGAATCCCTCGACCTGCAAGCCCAGAGCACGACGTTGACCCAGCGCCTGCGCGACGCCGGGCGCGGCGATGAAACCCAGGTCACCCGCTCGCAGACCCAGTACAAATCCTTGCGCGCCGACATGCCGCGCTACGAAGCTGCGCGCCAGGCCGGGCTGTTCCGCCTGTCGATGCTGCTGGCCAAGCCGGTGGCGCAACTGCCGGCGGGCACCGGTACGTGCGCCGAACTCCCGCACATCGCCCAACTGCTGCCGGTGGGCGATGGCGCGACGCTGCTCAAGCGTCGCCCCGATGTGCGCCAGGCGGAACGCCAACTGGCCGCGGCCACGGCGCGCATCGGCGTGGCCACGGGCGCGCTGTACCCGGACATCAGTATCGGCGCCTCGGTCAGCACGGTCGGGTTGCTCGAAAATCTCGGCACACCGGCCACCAACCGCTGGGGCTTTGGCCCGATGATCAGTTGGACCGTGCCGACCAACGGCGCCCGCGCGCGCATCCACGAAGCCGAAGCGGCGACCCAGGGCGCCCTCGCGCACTTCGACGGGGTGGTGCTCAACGCCATCCGCGAAACCCAGACCGGCCTGGCGCAGTACACCGCGCAGTTACAGCGCCGCGATGCGCTGGCCGAAGCCGACGCATCGGCCAAGGAAGCCGCAGACCAGACCCACCGCTTCTTCCAGGCCGGCCGCGCATCGTTCCTCGCCGACCTGCAAGCCACGCGCACCTACACCGATGTGCGCGCGCAACTGGCGGCGGCCAACACCCAGGTTGCCATGAGCCAGATCGATCTGTTCCTGGCCCTGGGCGGCGGCTGGGAAAGCGGACGAACGCAAGCCTCACAGCCCGGCAAACCCTGAGCAGCTAGCTATGCTTTGACAAGCGGGCCGCCATGCTTTTTGACCGGCAGAGGGCCCGCCTGACACAGCTCGCGTTTGCTCATGGGGATTCCAATAATGAAAAACCCTTATGCTCCCGCTTTCTGGTGCGTGTGCTTCGCACTGGTGTTGTTATCGGCGGCCTACTTCTACGGCGTCATGCTCGCTCACCGAATCGACACGGCCATGGTGTTTCTCGACAGCGCCTGCCTGGTGATCGGCACCTTGTCCATCGGCGTCGTCGCCTGGGCGTCCTACCAAAACCAAAAGGTGAAGAAAAAACTCCTCGAACAAGGCAAGACCCGCGTCGCGATCTGGGACACCAAGGTCGCCCTGCGGCGGGTCGAAACCGTGTTCGACCGCTATTTCTGGGGCAGCTATTGGCAGCCCGGGCGCACCTTCCAGGAAGTCATGGGCGACCTGACCGGCACGCCCTTGGAAAAAAGCCTCGAGACCCTGAAAAAACAATGCGTGCTGCTGGATCGGCAGGTCGCCGACGGTAGGCATTGGCTGAATAATGCGCGGGAATTGTCCGATGTGGCCACGCAGATGGCCCGCGAACGCTACCAACTGGACTTCTGCGACCCCAAGGTCGATACCCCCGGTAATGCCGTGATACACCGTGAATTCGAGGTGTTGGTGTACACCTGGACCGCCCGGTTGAAGAGTTTCGACCATCAGTTGGACGAGATCGAAACGGAATATTCCTGAACTTGCGTGGAACTGATCCCTCTGAAAGTCTGGGCCGTTCGCGGCCGCCAGTGCTAATCTTCCCCCCGTTTTTCGGCGGGCTTGAGCCAACCTCACTCGGGGTTCAAGGAAGACAGCCCACTTCTCACAGGATTTGATCAGGTCACCTCATGAATAAGCCAGCAGTCGTTCTTTTGGGTTTTGTTGTCGCCGTTGGCGTCGTCAGTGCAGGCGGCGCCTGGTACACCGGTAAGCAACTGGAACCGGTGCTGCAAACCGCGATCCAGAACGCCAACAAGGAACTGAAGACCTCCATGGCCGGCGTCGACGGCACGATGGCCCTTGAGCTGGTGTCCCTGGAGCGTGGCGTGTTCAGCAGCACCGCCCATTACCGCCTGAAAGCACAAGGTGCGGTCTTCGGCGAAGACAACCCGAACCCTGAATTGCTGTTCGTCGACCATATCGAACACGGCCCGCTGCCGTTGTCGCGCCTGGTCACGCTGAAATGGCTGCCGGTCATGGCCACCAGTCACTATGAGTTGGAAAAGAACGCCACCACCGAGAAGTGGTTTGCCGCCGCCCAAGACGTGTCGCCGCTCAAGGGCGTGGCCAACATCGGCTACAGCCTCTCGGTCAACGGCAACGTCGAATTGCTGCCCCTGGCGTTCAAGGACGACAAGTCGTCGGTGAGCTTCTCCGGTGCCAACCTGAACTTCGACAGCAGCGCCGAAGGCAAGAAGGTCAAGGCCGACGGTTACATGAACAGCCTCAAGGTCGCGGTCGTCGACGCCAATGGCTCGCCGTTCGAAGCCGAACTGGCCGGGCTGACAGTGGCCAGCAACCTGGAAAAATCCACGTTCGGTTTCTACACCGGGCAGAACACCGTGGAACTGACCGACACCAAGCTCACCATGGGCCCGCAGAGGGCCGTGCTGACCCTCAAGGGCTTCGAGCAGAAAGACACCAGCGACACCAAGGACAACAACCTGGCCGGGCGCGTCGATTACAAGATCGACGAGATCGGTTACCAGGGCAAACCCGTGGGTTCGGCCGCCATGGCCCTGAGTATGAAGAACGTCGACGTGCCGTCGATGCTGGTGCTGACCAAGCTCTATCAGGACAAGATGGCACCCGTGCAGGCCGCCGCTGCCGCCGGTGAACCGGTACCCGAGCTGCAACTGAGCGACGCCGAGCAGGCCCTGGCCGATACCAACGTCAACCAACTGCTGGCCGCCAAGCCGCAAGTGGCGGTGGAAAACCTGTCGCTGAAAACCACCGGTGGCGAAAGCAAATTCAGCCTGGTCGTGGACCTGGCCAAGCCAAGCAGCATGGAACTGCCGCCGCTGGAGCTGGGCAAGCAGATCATCGCGTTGCTCGATGCCAACCTGAGCCTGTCCAAGCCAATGATCGCCGACGTTGCCGCCCTGCAAGCGCAGCTCGGTGGTGTGACCGACCCTGAAGCCATCGAACAGCAATCCCAGATGGCCAGCGAGATGATCAGCGGCATGGCCGTCGGTACGCAACTGGCGACCCTGGTTGGCAGCGACGTGGTGTCCAAGCTGCACTACGCCAACAACGAAGTGACGTTCAACGGCCAGAAGATGACGGTTGAACAATTCCTCTCCTTCGTCATGTCCAAAGTCGGTGCGATGGGCGGCGCGCAGTAATAATTGCTGCACCGTTAAAAAAAATCTGCGGGGGCGGAGTTGCGGGTGATACGGGTCAAATAGTCGCCATGGCGATTGGCTGATACCCCGTTATCTCCGGCAAGTCCGCCCCCGTATTCATTTTTTAGTGTGTCGGGCAATTCTGAACAATTGTTCTGAATTGGACTTTTTCCTATTTTCTTGAGGGATAGTTTCCACAGGAAAGCTAGGCCGGGTCCCGAGACGCCGGCACCCTGCAGCAAATTGCTCAGGACCACCTATCGTTACAGCTTTCCGTGTGTAAGGAAGCTCGCGATATGTTGCCAAACCCACCACTCAGTGCATCAGGCCGGTTGCGACTGCTCATCGGGGTCGCCTTGTGCAGTCAGTTGCTGATGCCCACCTTCGCCGTGGCCGACCCGGCCTATGACGCCCTGATCATCCAGGCGCGCAACGGCAACTTCACCCCCGCGCTGACCCAACTGCGCCAGTTGCCTGCCGAACGGCAGACAGCGGGCCAGGTCAGCGACCATCTGGTGATCGCCGGGTGGGCCGGCCAGGACGCCGAAGTGCTGAAGGTGTATGAGGCCCAGGGCAAGAATCGCAACCTGAACACCCAGGCGCTCGCCACGGTGGCACGCACTTATCGCAACCAACAGCAGTGGGCCAAGGCCGAGGCGGTGTATCGCCAGGCATTGCTGCGTGAACCGAACAATACCGACCTGCAACTCGGCCTGGCGTTGACCCAGGCCGACGGCGGCCAAGCCAGCGAGGCGGTGCAGCGCACCCGCGCAATGGTCGCGGCCAAGCCCGACGACCCCAACCGGCGCATGGCCCTGGGCTACGCGCTGACTCGCGCCGGCTTGAATTACGACGCCCTGTTTGAGTTCGACCAAGCGTTTATCCGCGCCGGCGACAAGCCTGAAGTCGCCCGTGAATACATCGTCGCCCTGCAAAAGGCCCGCCTGCCGGAGCCGGCCTTGCGTCTGGCGACCCAGCGCCCGGGCCTGCTCGACCCCGTCACCCAGCGCCGCCTCGAAGGCGACCTGGCCGCCGAACGGGTACGCATGGCCGAGTTCGCCGCGCGCACCGAGAAAGAACGCTACGTGATCGCCGACCGCGCCCTGCAGGACTACGACAAACTGCTCACCCGCTGGACCCCCGATGCCAGCGCCCATGACGACGTGGTGCGCTGGCGCATCGACCGCCTGGGCGCACTCAAGGCCCGGGCGCGCACCGCCGAGGTGATTCGCGAGTACGAAACCCTCAGGGCCGAAGGCGTGCAATTGCCGACCTACGCAGTGCGCTGGGTGGCGGCGTCCTACCTCGACCAGCGCCAGCCGGAAAAGGCCGAGCCGCTGTATCGCCAGGCACTGAGCGCCACCGACGCCGAGCCCGATGACCGGGTCGAAGACAGCACGGCCTTGTTCTACGCCCTGCAGGAAAGCGACAAAGGTGTCGAAGCCCGCAAGGTCGCCACTACCCTCGCCGACAACCAGAAACCGCGGGTCGAACTCAAGGGTCTGCCCATCGGCAACCCCAACGATGCGTGGATGGATGCCCAGCAACTGTCGGCGCAGTCCGGCGTGTACGGGGGCGATCTGCCGGGCAGCGAAGCCGGCCTGGAAGCCCTGGTGGCACGGGCTCCGGGCAACGTCGGCCTGCGCCTGGCCCAGGCGGACATGTACCGCGCCCGCGACCTGCCACGGCGCGCCGAAGCGACCCTCAAGGAAACCGAAGCCCAGGTGCCGCGCGACATCAGTCTGGAAGTGTCCCAGGCGTACACCGCCATGGATCTGCAGGAGTGGCGCCAACTCGACGTGCTCGCCGATGACGTCATCGCCCGCAACCCCGACAGCCGCCAGGTGCAGCGTCTCCAGCGCCTGCGCAACGTCCACGACATGGCCGAAGTGCGCGTCGAGGCCTACACCGGCAAAAGCTATGGCGGCGGTAATAACGGCGACGTGGGCGCGGTCACCGGCAGCCGTGACTGGGGCATTGAAAGCGTGATCTACACGCCGCCCATCGATGAAGACTGGCGCCTGTTCGCCGGCGCCGGCTACGCCACCGCCGACTTTTCCGAAGGCACCGGCCAGCACCGTTGGCAGCGCGTGGGCGTGGAGCGGCGGACCCGCGACATGACCCTGGAAGCCGAGGTGTCCAACCATTCCTACGGCTTTGGCTCCAAACAAGGCGCGCGCGTGTCGATCGCCCGCGACATCAACGATAACTGGCAATACGGCGGCAGCCTCGATTATCTCTCGGCCACCACACCGTTGCGTGCGCTGAATGCCGACATCACGGCCAACGGCGGCAGCGGCTTCATCCGCTGGCGCGCCAATGAAAGCCGTGAGTGGAAGCTGTCCCTCAGCCCGTCGCACTTCAGCGACGGCAACGACCGCATCGAAACCTTGCTCACCGGCCGCGAGGGCATCTACAGCTCGCCGGGCGTGCAAGTGGACCTGGGCCTGGAAGTCAGCGCCAGCCACAACAGCAAGGCCGACACGGTGTACTTCAACCCGAAGTCGGACTTCAGCGTGTTGCCCACCGTCACCGTCAACCACGTGCTCTATCACCACTACGAGACCCAGTGGAGTCAGCAGTTCCAAGTCGGAGCGGGTACGTATAGCCAGAAGGATTATTCCACCGGCGGTGTCGGCTTGATCGGTTACGGCCAACGCTTTCGCTGGAACGACGTTCTCGAAGCCGGCGCCAACCTGAGCCTGATCAGCCGACCCTATGACGGTGATCGCGAACGCGATCTGCGCCTGCTCGTCGACCTCACTTACCGTTTCTAGAAGAGCCTGACCATGACTGTCCTCAGCCGTTGCTTACTGGTCCTGGGTGTATTGCTGGCCAGTGCCTGCGCCCAGCAGCCCGCCCCTTTCACTCCACCCGCCGAGCGGCCGACCCCGGCCAACGAAGTGCCGTGGCCGAAAAACCATTTCCTGGGCATTGCCTATCACGACGTCGAGGATCGCGACCCCGACCAGGCGGTGGTGGCGGTGCGTACCGAACGTTTGATCGAGCAGTTGGCCTGGCTGCGGGAGAACGGTTACCAGGCGGTCAGTGTCGACCAGGTCCTCGCGGCCCGCCGTGGCGGTCCGGCGCTGCCGCCAAAAGCCGTGATGCTCAGCTTCGATGATGGCTATTCGAGCTTCTATACCCGCGTGATGCCGATACTGCGGGCCTATCACTGGCCGGCCCTGCTTGCGCCGGTTGGCACCTGGATCGACACGCCGATGAACCAACCGGTGGACTTTGCCGGCTCACCGCGCCCGCGGGGTGAGTTCCTGACCTGGGCGCAGATCCGCGAAGTGTCTCGCTCGGGTCTGGTGGAAATCGCCGCGCACACCGATGCCAGTCACAAAGGGATATTGGCCAACCCCCAGGGCAACCTGGAGCCGGCAGCGACCTCCCTGCGCTTCGATCCGGCCACCGGCCGCTATGAAACCCAGGCGCAGTTCGAGGCGCGGATGCGCGCGGATGTCGTGGCGATCTCCAACAAGATCCGCAGCGTCACCGGCAAGGCGCCTCGGGTGTGGGTATGGCCCTACGGCGCAGCCAAGGGCACCTCGCTGGCGATCGTCGGCGAGCAGGGCTATGAGATGGCCCTGACCCTGGAAGACGGCCTCGACAGCTCGTCCAACCTGATGAACAGCCCGCGCTTCCTGGTGGCGTCCGACCCGGACGGCGAACATTTCGCCAACAGCATCGTCGCGGTGCAAACCCAGGCACCGCTGCGGGTGCTGCATGTGGACCTGGACAACGTCTACGACCCGGACCCGGCCCAACAAGCGCGCAACCTCGACCAACTGGTGCAGCGCGTGGTGGACATGGGCGCGGGCACCGTGTTCCTGCAAGCCTTCGCCGACCCCAAGGGTGATGGCCTGGTGCATCAACTGTACTTCCCCAACCGCCACTTGCCGGTGCGTGCCGACCTGTTCAACCGTGTCGCCTGGCAGTTGCACACCCGTGCCCATGCCAGCGTGTATGCCTGGATGCCGGTGCTCAGTTTCGCCCTCGACCCCAAGCTGCCGCGCGTGACCCGCTGGGACCCGGAGACCGGCAAGGTCGGTCTCGACCCGGATCAATACCAGCGCCTGTCGCCGTTCGACCCGCAGGTGCGCAAGATCATTGGCGAGATCTATGAGGACCTGGCCCGCAACAATGCCATCGACGGCGTGCTGTACCACGACGATGCGCTGCTGTCCGACTTCGAAGACGCCAGCCCCGCCGCGCTCAAGGTCTATGCCGCCAACGGCCTGCCCGCCAGCATCGCGGCCCTGCGCGCCGACCCGGCGGTGATGCAGCGTTGGACGCGCTTCAAGAGTCGTTACCTGATCGACTTCACCCAGGAGCTGACCGCCAAGGTCCGCGCCATCGGTGGTCCGCAGGTGCAGACCGCGCGCAATATCTTCGCCGAGCCGATGCTCAACCCGCAGAGCGAAGCGTGGTTCGCGCAGAACCTCGACGACTTCCTCCAGACCTATGACTGGACCGCGCCGATGGCCATGCCGCTGATGGAAGGCGAGACGCTCAAGAATTCCAATGCCTGGCTGGAAAAACTGGTCGCCACGGTCAAGGCGCGCCCTGGCGCACTGGAACGCACCGTATTCGAACTGCAAGCCAAAGACTGGCGCACCAAGGCCGCGCCGGACCTGAGCGGTGCGCAATTGGCCGAATGGATGGGCGTACTCAAACGCCAGGGGGTCACGAGTTTTGGCTACTACCCCGACAACTTCCTGGAAAATTCCCCGGACTTGAAAACCGTGCGTCCGGCCCTTTCCAACCAATGGAACCCTTGACCATGTTCGATAGAATCCTGGCTTTATTCGTACTGGCGTTGGTATTGGGCGTGCCCCTGGGCTTGATCTTCCTGATCACCGGGCAATTCCTGATGGACTTCGTGTTCTTCTACCCGCTGTTCATGTCGGCGCTGTGGATCGCCGGCGGCCTGTACTTCTGGCTGCACTGGGAGCGCCACTGGCCGTGGGAGGAAGACACGCCGGCGCCGACCCTGGCCGGCAACCCGCTGATCTCGATCATCATCCCTTGCTACAACGAAGGCGATAACGCCGCCGAGACCATTCATGCGGCGCTGGGCCAGGTGTACCCGAACATTGAAGTGATCGCCGTCAACGATGGCTCCAAGGACAACACGGCAGCGGTGCTCGATGCCTTGGCCTTGGAGCATCCGCGCCTGCGGGTGCTGCACCTGGCGCAGAACCAGGGCAAGGCCGTGGCCTTGCGCATGGGCGCTGTGGCGGCGCGCAGCGAGTACCTGGTGTGCATCGACGGCGATGCGCTGCTCGACAAAAACGCGGCGGCCTACCTGGTGGCGCCGATGCTCGACAACCCGCGCCTGGGCGCCGTGACCGGCAACCCACGCATCCGCACGCGCTCGACCTTGATCGGCCGCGTGCAGGTCGGCGAGTTCTCCTCGATCATCGGCTTGATCAAGCGCACCCAGCGTGTGTTCGGGCGGATCTTCACGGTGTCCGGTGTGGTGGTGGCGTTCCGTAAAAAGGCGCTCGACCGCGTCGACTACTGGAGCACCGACATGATCACCGAAGACATCGATATCAGTTGGAAGCTGCAACTCGATCACTGGAGCATCTTCTACGAGCCGCGCGGCCTGTGCTGGATTCTCATGCCCGAAACCGTCGGTGGCCTGTGGAAACAGCGCCTGCGCTGGGCCCAGGGTGGCGCCGAAGTGCTGTTCAAGAACATCCGTGGCATCTGGCAATGGCGGCATCGTTACCTGTGGCCGCTGCTGTTCGAATACTGCCTGTCCACCGGCTGGGCCTTCACCTTCCTGTTGTCGGTGATCTTCTGGGCCGTGGGTAAGTTCATCGTGCTGCCCCCGGCGATCGCGGTGGACTCCCTGGTGCCTCCGGCCTTTACCGGGCTGGTGCTGGCGATGGTGTGCCTGGTGCAGTTTGCCGTGAGCATCCTGATCGACCGGCGCTACGAAAAAGACCTGTGGAAAACCCTGTTCTGGACCGTGTGGTACCCGATGGTGTTCTGGCTGGTCAGCTTGTTCACCACGCTGGTCAGTTTTCCCAAGGTGTTGTTCAAGCAGCATCAGAAGCGTGCGCGCTGGGTCAGCCCGGATCGCGGTATCAAACCTGTCAATAAGGACGCGAGATCATGAAACTGGTGAGAACTCGTCAAAACCCGGTGATGTGGGTTATCGATGTGGTGTTGACCCTGCTGGCCTGGGCCGGGCTGATTTGGTTGTTGGCGCGCGGCATTACGTCGATGCTGGACAGCCATGGCGGCCCGCGGCTGGAAGCACCGATTTTCGCGGCGCTCAACACCCTGCAGATCTACCTGTGGATCGCCCTGTTCAACGCTGTGATCCTGATCAGCTGGGCGCGTTACCAGCAACGCAAGGGACGCAAGTTCGCCCAGCGCCGCGCCGAGGTCAACAGGCTCAGCGACAAGCACCTCAGTGAAAGTTTTAAGCTGGAGGAGGGGGCCCTGGAGCAACTGCGCAGGCCGGGTGTGCTGGTCATCCACAACGATGAGCATGGCGGCGTCGAGGACGTGAAATCCCATGTCTCCCGCGACGTGGAACGCCCGCCGCTGACCCTGGTGCCCGGCCAGGAAAAAGGCAAGGACATCGGCTGAAGGCCAGACCACGCCGCTCTTTGTGGTCGCTGTGGAGCCCCGGCGAGGCTCTACAGCGCCTCCAGCGGTTCTGCGGCATCAGGCTTGCCGCTCGTCGCCAATCGGTTTGCCCTGCAATCTCGATAAATGAGCCCTGGTTCACAAAACTCCTGCGAACTTTTCCGTCTTTCCCGGTACTAACCTAACTCGGCAATAACTTGATGGCCAAGTAGTGGCAATTAATAAGTTATTCGCTGAATCAACATCAAAATAGTTGCCGTTTGTCGGAATAATACTTCCGGTGAGCGCTTGCTTATCTGTTTTGATTATTTTTATGGTTATAAATCAGTGCGTTGCAGAACTATCTAGAACTTGCGTGCAACTAATCCAGTCCCTTGGGTCAGCCGAAGTTCGATGTTAGTTTGCCGCGCCTTGATTTTCGACGGATCGAACATGTCTTTGTTATTGCCACGGACTCGGTATCTTCTGTGTACTTTGCTGCTCGCCTGGTTAAGCCTGAACAGCGCCACGGCCGCCCCCACGCCGGGCGATCAGGACCTGATCCGCGACCGCCAGAACCGCCTGCTCGACGAGCAGCGCCGGCGCCTCGACGAGCTCAAGGACCTGCCCGGCAAAGAAGCCAAGCCCCAGGCCCCGGCCACGCCCGCCGACAGCCGTTGCTTCCCGATCCGGGACATCACGCTCAAAGGCGCCGACAGCCTGCCCGCCACCGACCGCGAGCGCCTGCTCAAACCCTATGTCGGCCAGTGCCTGGGCGTGTCGCAGCTCAATGAACTGCTCAAGGTCATCACCGATTACTACATCGACAAAGGCCGGGTCACCAGTCGCGCCTACTTGCCGCAACAAGATCTTTCCAGCGGTCACCTCCAGGTGCTGGTGGTCGAAGGCAAACTCGAAGGACTCAAAGGCGCCCAAGGCAGCAGCGTGACTGATCGCGAGCTGGCCATGGCCTTTCCCGGCAAGGTCGGCGAGGCGCTCAACCTGCGCGAAGTCGAGCAACTGGTGGACCAGCTCAACCGCCTGCCCTCCAAGCAGGCGCAAATGGAACTGACCCCCGGCACCCAGGTAGGCGGCAGTGACGTCGTGGTCAAGAACACCCCGCAAAAGCCCTGGCGCGCCAGCCTGTCGCGCAACAACGATGGGCAGAAAAGCACCGGCGAACAGCAATGGGGCGCCGGCCTGGAGTGGGACAGCCCGCTCGGCCTGGCCGACCAACTGGTGCTGCGCGGCGGCCACGATGCTGTCAGCGACCACCAGAAAACCTCGAAAAACAGCATGCTCTACTACAACGTGCCGTGGGGCTGGTGGAACTTCAGTTACACCTACAACGAGAGCGACTACCGCACCTTTGGCGTGACCAACGACTACAAATTCAAGCAGAACGGCGACAACCAGAATCACCAGTTGCGCGCCGAGCGGGTGGTCCATCGTGACGATGTGAGCAAGACATCGCTGAACGTCGGCGTGGCGCACCTGCGCACCAACAACTACATCCTCGATACCCGTACCGCCTCGAGCAGCAACCGCCTCAGCGAATTGCAACTGGGCTTCAACCACGGGCGTCGCATCGGCAGCGGGTTCGTCAACGTTGACCTGGGCATGCAGAACGGCATCGGCTTGCTCGATGCCCAGGCCCAGGACGAGCGCGATGACGCAGGCAATCGGCAGCCCAACGCGCGCTATCGCAAATACACCGCCACCGCCAGCTTCCTGCAGCCGTTCACGCTGTGGGGCGAGTCGTTCAGTTTTTCCAGCCTGGCCACCGGCCAACGCAGTGAAGACATCCTGTTCAGCCCGCAGCGCATCAGCCTCGGCGGCTCGGCCTCGGTGCGCGGCTTCAAAGACCAGCAACTGAGCGGCGACAGCGGCGGCTACTGGCGCAACGACGTGCGCTGGGCGCGCCCGGTGACGCTCGATTGGCTGCGCCCGGCCTTTGCCGAATACGGCGCCAGCGTCGGCTACGACCAAGGTGTGATCAGCCACGGTCGCTACAACGGCGACGTACACGGTCGGGTCTCGAGCAACTCCCTGGAGCTGTTCGCCCGGGGCAAACACGTCAGCACCAGCGTGACGTTTGCCCATTCTTTGGAACGCCCGGCAGTGATGAGCGAGCGCGAAGCGCCGATCTACTTCCGCATGGATTTCTTCCTGTAATTCAACGCCCCGTTACATCGAGAATTTGAAAATGGATGTTCGCCAATTTGCCTTCCTGGCCCGCCAACCTTCT
Source organism: Pseudomonas sp. GW704-F2 (assembly GCF_059423025.1). NCBI lineage: Bacteria > Pseudomonadati > Pseudomonadota > Gammaproteobacteria > Pseudomonadales > Pseudomonadaceae > Pseudomonas > Pseudomonas sp. GW704-F2. Next base: position 16,946 of record NZ_JBWKXO010000017.1, read on the forward strand.
GCCGCCCTGAAGCCGCGCGACGCGTTCTTCGGCCTGCCCAAGCGCGGGCTGGCATTGATCCTCGCCAACGCGCTGTTCTGGCAGCCGCTGCTGGCCCAGGCCGAGGGCATCGTGGTCAGCGCGCCCGGCACCACCGTCGGCGCCGCGGGCAATGGCGTGCCGGTGGTGAACATCGCCACACCGAACGGCAGTGGCCTGTCGCACAACCAGTTCAAGGACTACAACGTCGGCCCCAACGGCGTGATCCTCAACAACGCCAGCGGCACGGTGACCAACACCCAACTGGGCGGCTACATCGTCGGCAACCCCAACCTCAAGGGCGGCGCGGCCAGCGTCATCCTCAACGAAGTCAACGGCGGCAACCCCAGCCAGTTGCGCGGCTACACCGAAGTAGCGGGTCAGTCGGCCAAGGTCATCGTCGCCAACCCCTACGGCATCAGTTGCAACGGCTGCGGCTTCATCAACACCCCCAACGCCACCCTGACCACCGGCAAACCCGTCATCGACACCGTCGGCCGCCTGGACCACTACCAAGTCGACGGCGGCGCCGTGACCATTGACGGCCAGGGCCTGAACGCGAGCAACGTCGACCGCTTCGAAATCATCACCCGCTCGGCCAAGATCAATGCGCAGATCAATGCGCGCCAGCTCACCGTGATTGCCGGGCGCAATGACGTGGATGCACAAACGTTGAACGCCACCGCACGCGCCGATGACGGCAGTGCCAAACCTGAGCTGGCAATCGACTCCAGCGCCTTGGGCGGCATGTACGCCGGCGCGATCAAACTGGTCGGCACCGAAGCCGGCGTGGGTGTGAAGCTCGACGGTACGTTGGCGGCCAGTGGTGGGGATATTCAGCTTGATGCCAATGGCCATTTGAGCATGGCGCAGGCAGCGGCCACCGGTAACGTCACGGTCAACGCGCAGAATATCGACCTCACCGATAAGGTCTACGCCACCGGCAACGTGCAAGTGACCAGCGCCCAGGCCCTGGTCAACCAGAAGAGTGTGGCCGCCGGCCAACGCATCGACATCAATGCGGCCACGGTCAACAATCCCGGCATCATCGAAGCCGGCGTCGCCGCCGACAACACCCGCAATACCACCGGCGACCTGGTGATTAACGCGCAAACCGTCACCACCACCGGCAACCTTCTGGCCAGCCGCAACCTGGCGATTACCGCCGCGCAGGCGTTGACCAACCAGGGTGCGATCATCCAGGCCAAAACCGTCGACGTCAGCAGCGCCAAACTGACCAACCAGGGCGCTACCGCACGCCTGTTTGGCGAACAAAGCCTGGCGCTCAACTCGCCGGCCATCGTCAACCTCGGCGGCCTGATTCGTTTTGGTGACGGCCAGGCCGCAAGTCTCAACAGCGCCTCGCTGGATAACCGCCAGGGCCGCATCGAAATGGCCGGCGGCAGCTTGGTGCTCACCAGTGCCGACCTCAACAACAACGGCGGACAAATCATCGCCAACAATCTGACCGTGAATGCGGGCAGCCTCAACAACCAGAACGGCGTAGTGGTCGCCGGCGCCACCACCGTGAACGCCACTGACCTGGATAACAGCCTCAAGGGCCTGATCCAGGCCGACGCCGGCGCGCTCACCCTCAACGTCACCAATGCCTTCAACAACAGCCAGGGGTTTGCCCAGGCCAGCACGGATCTGAACCTCAACGCCGGCAGCCTCAGCAGTAACGCCAATGGCGTGCTGAGCGCCGACACCGGCAAGCTTACCCTCGTGACTGCGCAACAGCTCAATAACGCACAGGGCCGTTTGCAGGCAGGCAAGGGCGATATTGAACTGCATGCCGCGAGCCTGGATAACCAGAGCGGCGTGATCGTCGGCAAGCAACTGTTGCTCGCCGCCGGTGACATCGACAACCGCGCCGGCACCGTGCTGGGCAACGCCGTCGATGTGACCGCCGGGACCCTCAACAACAGCAGTAAAGGCTCGTTGATCAGCGATGCCGGTGACGTGACGCTCAACATCAGCGACCTGCTGACCAACACCGGTGGCGCGATTGACGCTGGCGAACGCAGCGTGCTGGTCAAACAGCTCACCACCCTCAACAACAGCGGCGGCCTGCTGCGTGGCAAGCGCCTGGACATCACCGCGCAGCATCTGAACAACGATAACGGCCAACTGCTGGCCGGCAACCTCGGCCTGAACTACAGCGGCCAAGAGCTGAGCAACCGCAAAGGCCTGATCCTCAGCGGCGGCGCCCTCACCGAATTGACCACCGGCAGCCTGGACAACCAGGGCGGCACCGTGCAGGGCGATACCCTGACCGTCACCGCCGACTCGGTCGACAACGGCAGCGACGGCCTGATGGCGAGCCTGATCGGCAATCTGCAACTGACCGTTGAAGCCCTGGCCAACCGCGGCGGCAAGCTGTTCGGCAAAGAGCAGGTGACCATCAGCGGCGCCACCCTCGACAACAGCGCGGGCGGCCAGCTCAGCGGCAATCAGCTCAACCTCACGTCACGCGACACCCTGACCAACCGGGGCGGCCTGATTGAGGCCAACCAGGGCCTGACCGTCGGTGGCGGCAACCTCGACAACAGCGCGGGTGGTCAACTGCGCGCCTTGAAAGGGATCACCAGCAGCATCAACGTCAGCGGCGCAGTCAATAACCAGAATGGCATTCTGGAGTTTGGCAGCCAGGGCTTCAGCCTCGACGCCGCCAGCCTGAACAACCAGTTCGGCCAATTGCAGCACGCCGGCAGCGGCCTGATGCGCGTCCACACCGCCAGCCTCACCGGCAGCCAGGGCAACATCAACGGCATGGGCACAGCCGACTGGGCATTCGGCAAGGTCGATGGTCTGGGCCGTGTGCAACTCAACGAAGTCATCACCTATAAAAGCAGCCAGGCGCTGGCGCTGAAAGCCGGTGACCGCATGGCCAGCGGCAAGGGCCTGGTCATCGACGTGGCCAGCCTGGATAACGGCGGCGAACTGCTGAGCGACGGTGACCTGAGCATCACCACCGGCGACATGACCAACAGCGGCCGCGTATCGGCCCTGCAAACGCTCACCGTTACAGCCAATAACCTGAGCCAGAACGGCGGCCGTCTGGCCGGCACCGACACCCGTCTGAGCCTGACCGGCACCCTCGACAGCCTCGGTTTCCTCACCGCTCGTCAGCAGCTGGATATCGCGGCGGCGCAGATCAATAACCGTGGCACCTTGGGCGCCCAGGGCGCGGTGAACCTGACCGCCGTGAATGGCATCACCAACGCCGCCGATTCGCTGCTGTTCAGCGGCGGCGACATGACCTTGCGCAGCAATGGTTTCAGCAACCTCTATGGCGATGTCTACAGCAAAGGCAACTTGAGCTTCGCCGCACAGGATGGCGGGCGTGCCGTGCTGTTCAGCAACCGCTCCGGCACCGTGGAAAGCGAAGGCTCGATCGGTATCAATGCAGGCTTTATCGAAAACGCCAAAGATGCGTTCGAACTCGGGCAGACGCTTACCACAGGCAGCTTGAGTTGGATCTGTGGCCAGCACTGCGGCGAGAAAGACAACTGGGAAAAAGGCCTGATCACCATCTACGAGACGTACCTTGAGGCGGCGACCAAAGATTCGGTGGCGGCGCGCCTGGTGGCTGGCAAAAACATGCTGCTGCAAGGCGACAATGTGCAGAACCGCTACAGCCTGATGGCTGCCAATGGCGACCTGAGTATCACCGCCGGTGACTTGCTCAACCAGGGCGCCGCTACGCGCACGGGGCAGCGCAAGATTGTCGTCAGCACGCCAGGTCGCGTTTCCGACGATTTGTTTGAACGCATGCAATATGTCGATGTTCCCGCTTTCAATGCGGCCACGGCGGCTGGGCATTTCGATAAGGCGCGCTTCGAAGAGCTGAAAAACCGCTCACCCAATAGCTTGCCTTTCGCCCACTTAAGCGACGTCACCACCTGGACCCCCAACGCCGGCCATGAGTACGACGCCACGCTTCAGGCCGGTGGTACGGTCGACCTTTCCAAAGTCACCCGAAAAACGCAAAACGGCACGCTGCACGAAAACACCCTGGCGCAACTGACCGGCACCCTCGGCGATGACCAGACCGGCGTCCCGGTCGGTGGCATCAACATCAACCTGAGCCAACACGCCAACAACCCCGGCGCCCAGGCGCCTGGCAGCGTACTGCCGGTGGTTGCCCCTGCAGCGGGTGGCGGTTTCGTACCCGTTGACTACACCGGCGTGGCCTTCGCCCCGGTCGACCCCACCACCGCGCCCAACTTCCAGTTGCCCAAGGGCGAGTACGGCCTGTTCGTCAAAAACGCCGACCCCACCAGCCACTATCTGATCGAAACCAACCCGGAATTTGCCAGCCTCACCGGCTTCTTCAGCTCCGACTACATGCTCGGCAAACTCGGCTTCACCAGCGACAACGCCTGGCGCCGCCTCGGTGATGGCCAATACGAAAGCCGCCTGATCCGCGACGCGGTGCTCGCGCAAACCGGCCAACGCTTCCTCGCCGGCGGCCTGACCAGCGACGCCGACCAGTTCCGCTACCTGATGGACAACGCCCTGGCCAGCAAGGACGCCCTGCGCCTGAGCCTCGGCGTGACCCTCACCGGCCAGCAAGTCGGCGCCCTGACCCACGACATCGTGTGGATGGAAAACCGCGTGGTCGACGGCCAGACCGTCCTCGTGCCGGTGCTCTACCTGGCCCAGGCGGAGTCGCGCAACGTGCGCGGCAACAGCCTGATCCAGGGCCGTGACCTCAACCTGTTCACTGGCGGCGACCTGATCAACGTCGGCACCCTGCGCGCCAGCAACAACCTCTCCGCCGCCGCTGGCGGCAGTCTCTACAACGGCGGCCTGATCGAAGCCGGCAACAACCTGAGCCTGCTGGCCCAGGACAGCATCCGCAATGCCATGGCCGGCGAAATTCGCGGCAAGCAAGTGAGCATGGCGGCGGTCAGAGGCGACATCACCAACGACAACACCGCCATCCAGGTGCGTGACGGCGCGGGCATGCGCACCCTCACCGACAACGGCACTAGCACCATCACTGCCCGCGACAACCTGGTGATGGAGGCCGGTCGTGACCTCATCAATCGCGGTGCGCTTGCAGGCGGCAACGACGTCACCCTCACCGCTGGCCGCGACCTCAGCCTGCTGCCCGTCAGCGATACCCGCGTGAAGCACGAATTCAGCGACGGCGGGCACAAATCCAGCATCACCACCGACGTCAAAAACCTCGCCGCCAGCGTTACGGCGGGGGGCAATCTGAATATGAAGGCTGGGCAGGATGTAAACATCATCGGTAGCACGGCCACCGCTGGCAAAGACATCAATGTCGACGTCGGGCGCGATTTCAACGTGGTGTCGGTCAGCGATGTGCACAGTGTTGAAGGTAAGGAAAAACACGGCAAAAAACGCATCAAGACGACGGATGAGCAGACCACCCAAGTGGCCAGTGTGTTGACCGCGGGTGGGGATTTCAGAAGTCAGGCCGGGCGTGATACGACGCTGGTGGCGAGCAAGATCAGTGCGGGGAATGAAGCGTATTTGTACAGCGGGGAGCAGATGAATCTGCTGGCGGCTGAGAACAGTACGCATACCTTGTATGACATGAAGGAGAAGGGAAGCTGGGGCGCTAAAAAGGCGCAGATGGACGAAGTAACCCGCACGACTCAAGTAGGCACCGAGATCAAGGCGGGCGGAAACCTCACTCTGAAAAGTGGTGGCGACCAGTTGTACCAAGTCGCCAAGCTCAACAGCGGCAAGGACATCATTCTCGATAGCAGCGGTGCGATCGTCTTTGAAGGAGTCAAGGACCTGCACGATGAGAGCCACACCAAGAGTAAAAGCGACCTCTCCTGGTTCAGCGCCAAAGGTAAAGGCAATACCGATGAAACCCTGCGTCAGAGCGAGCTGGTTGCTCAAGGGCAGCTTGTTATCAAGGCCGCCGAAGGCATTCGCATCGATGTCAAACAGGTTGATCAGCAGACCGTAACTACGTCACGTTCCCGAATGGAAGCCCTCAAAAGATCATTGCTCATGCATTGATGGGCGGATTGCTGGCGGAAGCGACCGGCAGTGATTTCAAAACCGGGGCTGCGGCGGCTGGGTTGAATGAAGCGCTCATCAATCAATTAACTTGGGCCGCCCAAGGCAATAAAGACATCACTTTGATGCTTTCACAACTGACTGGGTTGTTAGCAGCGGCAGCGGTTGATGGTGATTTAGAGAAAGGCTCTCAGATTGCTCAGAAGGCGACGACGTTTAACTACCTTTACCACAAAGAAGTCGAGGAGATGCTTCGGGAGGTTGACAGCAAAAGTACGGAACAAGAGAAAAGGGCGGTTAGGGAGCGGTATGCGGCCCTTGATCAGCAGAGAAATGACGAATTGGATGCGCTCTGCGCGCGCGATCCGCAACGCTGCAGGGGTATTGCTATCTCGTTGGCGAACGATGATCAGAAACTCGTCGATCTGGTAGGTAAGCTTAGGTCCCAGGGGCAGGGTGGTGCTGCTTCTGCTGTAGGTTTTGTGATAGGGAGCAACCTAGACGCTTCCAGCAAAATTGCTGCAGATATCAGCTCTGCTGGCGGTGGGGTGTTGGTTAAGCTCGGGGCGGAGGCTATCAAGGCTGGAGTTGGAGTAACATTACCCTCGCGCTCTGGAGCAGGGAAAGGGAAGGGTAGTCAGGGTGAAGCTGTGGGTCCTGATGTACCGCAGGGTGCAAAAGGTGGGGCGAAGACTCCACAAACTGTAGAGGAAATATCAAACCCTCCACAGGCACCGGTAATTCCGTCAGGGTGGGTCAGTCGACCAGGGCGAAATGGTGGTGAAATCTACTTTCCGGCTGGTACTGATCCCGCGAAAGGGGAGCACATTAGAGTTATGCCGCCTGGCTCATCACCTGTTCCAGGATATGAGGACGGATACTGGCGTTGGCAGAACTCCGGCAAGCAACCGATGAATCCGTCGACAGGTAAGCCGGGTATCGGGCAGGGAGATACACATGTTCCGCTTCCACCAGACTCTTTACCGCCTGTTCGTCGTTGAAAGGCTATGGACTTAATTAGAGGGACATATGTACACATTGCCAGACGATTTTGATTTTCTGCTGCTTTCCGGGTGTTACTTGGAAATGGTTTGTTTTGGTGTGCGCGTCACAAGGCTGGACTTTTCACGCCCACAAATTGCACCCGGCGTTCCTCCATATAAGGTTTCCTTCTGTGTTGAAGCAGGATTGACGTATCAAGTTGGTGATGTTTCGGGGAGACGAGAATTCACGGATTCATCTACCAGTGCACCCTTGTTAGATTTTTTGTTGAAAGATGTCGTTTTGGTCGAGGAAGTCGAGACTGCTACATTGCAGGTATCATTCAGTTCTGGCGATAGGATTGTAATCGAGGCTGACTGTAGCGGTGACTATGAATCCTATTCGATTTATCTGGATTCTGGTGATGTTATAGTTGTTTAATTGGTGCAAGGTGGCAGTTCAGTAAGGGAAGAAGAAAATAGGGGGCAGACCCTGAGGGATCCCCGATTTTTCTTACAAAAAATCAAGAAGTTGGAATTATTGAAGAGGCCTGCATGAGTCGGCAACTTGGTTTGCACCACACAAAACTAAGATCCCGAACCCATGCAGGCCATTCGATTTTTACACAGAGCGCTCGCTCAAGCACTCCCCTCAATCCATTCTCGCCGCCTGACAACGCTGGTGAGTTGTGTCAGTTCGTTACTGCAGGGCCGTCGCCTAACACTGACGGGCCTCGGGCGCTCCATGCCGGGTCAGGCCTATCCCAAACATGCCATCAAGCGCGTCGACCGTCTGCTGGGAAATCAGCATCTGAGATCAGAACGCCCATTGTACTACTGGGTGATGCTACGAGCGTTGCTGGGCTCGTTGAAGCATCCGCTGATCTTGGTCGATTGGTCTCGAATTGATGCCCCTTGTTGAGAGCCGCAATCCCGCTGGCAGGTCGTTCGTTTCCTATTTATGAAAGTGTTCATGAGCGGGAAGGTTGCCCCAGGTATCAAAGTCGCCTGATTAAAACGCTAGCTGAATTGCTGCCTGATGGCTGTATCCCAATCTTGGTAACTGATGCAGGCTTCCGGCGGCCATGGATGAAGGCAGTAGCCGCGCAAGGCTGGTATTACGTGGCGCGCATACGTAACCGTGAGCTTTATCGTCGCGAAGAAAGTGAGTGGTTACCCGTGAAGAATTTGTATGCTCTGGCCACCTCATCGCCCAAGTCGCTGGGTCGAGTTGAGATGACCCGCAGCGCGCCTCACTTCATTGATTTGTACTGCGTTCGCCACTCTGCCAAGGGCCGTAAACATCAACGAGTCACTGGATCAGTCGCCAAAAGCAAGCTCAGCCGGCAGTCCGCCAGTCGTGAGCGAGAGCCGTGGTTGCTGGCAAGCAATCTGAAGCAAAGCGAGTGGAATTCAGCAAAAATCGTGGCCATTTATAAGCGGCGTATGCAGATCGAAGAAGGCTTCCGAGATGTGAAAAGTGAGCACTTGGGGCTGGGTTTGAATCTGCATCGAAGCAGGTGCCCAAAGCGAATAGAGGTGCTGCTGTTGATTGCTGCGCTCGCCAACTATCTCCTCTTTTTAACCGGGCTTCAGGCGCGAGAACGTGATTTGGAACGACGCTATCAAAGCAACAGCCTCAAGGTGAAACGTGTACTTTCATTGTGGCGGCTAGGCATGGAATATTGGCGCAGTTGTACAGATTTTGGTGGGCGAGAAGGCTTGGAGAAAGCCCTGCGTGATGAGGTGCGCCATCAGGCGCAGAGCCTGGAGTAGATTTGTGGGGATCCCTCAGGGTCAGACCATCACTCTCATTTTTTAAAGCGCAATTCTGCTGACCCTTATAAAAACTTGGCCTGACCGCGATTTCTCTCTCTAGGGCATGACCTGATCCATCTCAGAATCGTTCGCGGCGTGACTGCTTGCGCTTGCCCGCTTACTCGAAGTCGGAAAACTCGCCAGGCTCATGGGCGGCTCGGATTAGGAAGTCAGGCGTATTTCAGCACATTTGCGGACTTGTTCGGAGAATCCCTAACCGAGCCCGGCTCTTTCCGATTAAATGTTATCCTCGTCGGCCCCAACATCAATCTGAACTTGCAACACCTGGACAATTACAACGTTGGCTTTCATCGCCTAGTAACCGAGCGAAGCCAAACAGATAGCCTCGCCCCTGCTCATCCACTTTCACCGATCTTTTTTGATCTAAGACCTTTTATCAATCAAGCATTGAACCTGGTTTTAACTTCTCCACCACGCGCATAAGTCATCACAAACGAACTCCAATTTTCACCACGTCTGGTGGCGCACTCCCTCAACTCCTTCACCAAACGATAGAGGATTGCGCCATTGTAATCCGTTTCCGCATCCGTCACCCGAACCCCTTTGTTCTCGACAGTAAGAACAGTTTCTATATAACCCGCACCTACTGTTACCTCATAAAAAAAAGAGTCGTAGCCATCCACGATACCTGCATCTAGCAGCTCAAAAATCTGTTTCACTAACTGTACGTCTTGAGTAACCACTATATAACCTCCGGAATCTTATGAGCCTCATTTTCAAAGACAACTTTTTCGGTCTTTCCATTTATCGTATAGGTCAACTCCATGTTATCAGGACGCGGGAAATAGGGGTCAGACCACATTTTGCATTTAAGGAGTTTTTGTGACTATTGTTCAGTCCTTTAAAAAGAGAGTTATCCGAGGAGTGGTATGTCGTCCGAAGGCTGTTTTTTCTTAGTCTTATAATGGTGGTCTGACCCCTATTTCTCTTTAATGGTGGGGCCTAGAGTTGATTATCTGCACAAACCGGGGCGGCACCAAGGCCGCCCGATTTTATTCAGGTTGGATCGGCATTGAGCCTGCGGCTGATCACATCCAACAAATCACACCCATCGCGCAGCGGAATCGCCAGTAGATGGGCAAAGTCTTGCAGCACCACGGCATCGCTGCTGAGCTGTTCGCGAAAGGCTAGGTTTTCCAGCAGTTGGGTGACGGCTTGGATGCGGTGCACGGCGGCGTCGTGGAGGACGTCGAGGGGGGCTTGGGTGTCGATGAGCAGTGCGGGGACGGTGCAGTCGTGGCCGGTCAGGGGCATGTAACGGTTCATAATTGGCACTCTGTTAAGTGGTTGAGGCCACCACTCAATCGTCGCCAAACGAATGGGTGGCAGCTGTACGCAGGTTGGCGAACCGGCAACAGAGTAAACCGGCAGACCCGGGGGTCTCCCGCGCACAGCCGCCATAAAAGGTACGACTTTGCGGGTGCAAAAACACCTGCATGAAAGCGGATTGCTTTTGCACTCTGTTGTCAGGTCGCCAAACCTGATCGCCATTTGGGCGACGGCCGGACTATAAGCCCCTCACCCAAAACCGCGCAAGGCATCAGAGTGATGGCACAATGCCTTATGCAATGCCATCCGCTGCCGACATACTGGTGATGCCCAGACGCATCAAAAATCTGAACCGGCCTTCGCCGGCGTTTTCGAATCCGCCCCACCGCTACCCACAAGGAAGAAATACATGATCAAGTTGTTCTGCAAAGGCGCTGTCGTTGTGTCCCTGGCCACGCTGTTTGGCTGTTCTTCGACCCCGTCGGTGGAGAAGATGCAGGCTGACGTGGCGAGCTATTCGCTGCCCAAGGCTGCCGTGGCCGATAAAGGCCTGGTGTATGTCGTGCGCCCTAGCAACGTCGGGATGCTGGTACGGTTCAACGTGTTCCTGGATGACAAGGAAGCCGACTCGGAGATGGGTTACAACCGCGGTAACCAGTACATCTATTTTTTCGTGACGCCGGGCAAGCACGTGATCAGCTCCAAGGCTGAAAACTGGGCGGACATGCCAATCAACGTCAAGGCCGGTGAGGTGGTTTACCTCAAGCAGGAAGTCGAAATGGGCTTTGCCGTGGCGCGCAACAGCCTCAAAGTGCTGAGCGATCTGGAAGGCCGTTATCTGGTCAAGGATGCGTCCTTGGGCACCGTGGCAAAAGAAAGCAAGTAAGTTAAAAGCGCTTAAGGCGGCCGAGCTCGGAGCCCGGCCGTTGTCGCTGTTCATCCGCCCTGCACACTTAGCTTGATAAGGGGCTGACACGCGACTCTTCAACCCTCGTTGACTGACACGCGACATAAGTCGGAGTGGCACCGTATGGACGCAAATCCCCCGCTAAACGCCCGACCCTTCCGGCCCGCAATTGTTTAGACCCAAGGAAGCTCTTCAATGAAAATGCATCGTTTGTTTATCTCGCTCACTGCTCTGGCGACCTGCACCAGCAGCTTCGCCGCGGCGCCTGCCCTGCAAAGTTTTCTCGCCTGCGACCAGAACTCCCTGGCGGTGGTAAGCCAGCCGGGGCTCAAGGAACGTGTCGCCCATAAGGTGGAGAACGGCAAGATCACGCTCAGCGGCGGCACAAAATCCGATATGGGCCAGCGCTGGATGTTCGACACGCCACTGACGCTTGACGGTATGACCTTGACCGGCTTTTTCGCCGAAGACCAGGACCTGATGGGCTCGCGGATCATCAACTGGGGTTTCTACACCGAGCAGGCGCCCGACGCGCTTTACGCACAGCTGAGTAAAGTTCCGGGTACGGAGTTGGAGAAAGCCAACGGTATCTACGCTCGTGCGCAGATCTGGTCGCATAAGCAATCAGCCTGGGTGCCGGAGGGTGGCGATGACAATGCAGGCAAGCTGGTCACCGATACGGCCGAACGCATCTTGATGGTCGAGCCCGCCCCCAGTGACCTGGCCAAGACCAGCAATGGCATGATCACCTGCTCGGTTCAGGGCGCGGTGAGCGCCGCGATGCTCAAGATCACTCGACCTGACCTGATCAAGTGAGCTGAGGCAGGCAACGATACCGCGGGCATGCTCAATGCCTGCGGTGTTCTCTGGTTTTTCGCGAGCAAGCTCGCTCTTACAGGGGCGGGGTTACAGCAACTTGCGCTGCACCGCCTCATCCAGCGTGCTGCGCGTCAACGCCTCCACCACTTCCCGCGTGTCCGCCTGGAACGGGATGCCCACGATCAGCACCAGGTGCATCCAGGTGCGTACCGACTCACTCTTTTTGATGCGCCCGAGTTCTTTGCCGTCTTTGTCCTTGAACACGGTTTCCAGGGTGAAGGTGTTCTTCGCCGTGGACGGGATGATGAAGAACGTCACGCCAGTGATGATCGCCGAGGCCATGTTGAACTGTTCGTTGTTGTACAGGGTGGCGTCGGCGTAGATGTCCGAGTCGACCTTGTCGGTGCTCACCCGCGAGAAGCGGTTGGACTGGCGAAACGAATCCGCCACGGCCTTTTCCCACAACGCCGCCGGAGCGCCGGCTGCAGTGTTGCCCGGGCCGCTGTTGACCTGGCGGAGCGCCGTGGTACGCACGAACGCCGTGGGTTTTTGCGCCGGTGCGTTGGCGGTCGGCGGCCAGGTTTGCACGGGCGGCAGTTCGTGTTGCGAGTAAGACACGCAACCTGTCAGCAAGATGGCCGCGAGGACCAGGCTGTGTTTGATCAATCCTTTCATGTGTCGCTCCTTGAAATTACGGTTTGGCCAGCTTCGCGGTAGCGGTGTCGAGCAGTTGCGCGACCAGTTCGTTCAGTTGCTTGGCGCCCATGGTTGGGGCCCAGTATTCGCGACCGTAGAGACCGACGTTGCGCTCGAACTTGACCTCGTGTTTGGCGCTCGCCAGTTCCTTGCCATCGCGATCGACGATCACCAGGTCGCCGGCCACGTCAAAGGTGTCGACGTAGATCGGGCCGTTGACCCAGATCCAGACCGTCAGCGTCAGCAAGGCGCCGGGGACATAGCCCGGGTGTATGCCACGGTGGCCCTTGAGGGAGGTCATGTTGAACTTGAGCAACACGTCCTGCTCACCCAGGCGCACGGGGTATTCGGTGACCTGCTTGAAGTAGCCCGCAGTACTCACGTACTGATTGAGCTGGGCGGTCAGCGAGCGGCTGATCGCGGTCTTGTTGGCGTCGTTGATGTCGGCGGCGCTCACCGTCACATCGGCGACTTGTGCGCTGCGCGGGCTGGCGATGGCGGCGGGGTGGAGCGGGGCGCCAATGGGGCCGGTGACGGTGTAGGACACACAACCGGTCATCGACAGAGCGGCGATCAGGGTCGCTGCCCGGAAGAGGGTTTTCAACACACAATTTCCCTATTAATGAATGAGCCAGGCCAGTGTCTCGACCGATAGCCCAAAAACTTGAGGAATGTGCGTCATCGCACGCCCTCCGACGAAACACCTTGAGAACCCCTCTCAACCCCGTAAAATGCTGCAGCCGTTGCGACCCGACATGTTCAGGGATGAAGTCAGTTACGCGCGAGTTCTTGCCTTTGCGCAGGCCAGCCTGCCTCCCTCCCTGAAACTGCCGCCCTTGGCCCGACGCCTTCGACCTCGAAGGGGTGGGTATCGCCTCGTGCCCGGTTTCTCGCTACACCGAACGCTGCTGATTTCCTCACTTTAGGAGCAACATGTGAAAACACTGTCCCAAATCCTGCTCTCCGGCGTAGCCGCTGCAGCGCTGCTGACCGTGGCCGGTTGCGCCACGGAGAGCAACCGCGCGATGCCGGTGGAACAAGTCGCCAGCGCCCACGTCGCCTATTCCGGCGTGCGCGTGCCGATTGCCGTGGGCAAGTTCGATAACCGCTCCAGCTACATGCGTGGCATCTTCTCCGACGGCGTCGACCGTCTCGGCGGCCAGGCCAAGACCATCCTGATCACCCACCTGCAGCAGACCAACCGCTTCAGCGTGCTGGACCGCGACAACATGGGCGAAATTTCCCAGGAAGCCGCGATCAAAGGCACCGTGCAGAAGCTCAAAGGCGCTGATTACGTGGTGACCGGCGATGTGACCGAGTTCGGCCGCAAAGAAACCGGCGACCGCCAGTTGTTCGGCATCCTCGGCCGTGGCAAGACGCAAGTGGCCTACGCCAAAGTCGCGTTGAATATCGTCAACATCAGCACTTCCGAAGTGGTGTATTCCACCCAGGGTGCCGGTGAGTACGCGCTGTCCAACCGTGAAGTGATCGGCTTCGGCGGCACCGCCAGCTACGACTCCACCCTCAATGGCAAGGTGCTCGACCTGGCCATGCGTGAAGCGATCAACCGCCTGGTCGACGGCATCAACGCCGGCGCCTGGAACCCGCGCAACTGATTGGCAACCCCTCAAGGAGTAGTACACGGATGAGCAAGGCAGTGAAGTTGGCGCTGATGCTGACAGCAATCGCGACGGTCGCCGGGTGCCAGACGGCGCCTCAACCCCTGTATCAATGGGAAAGCTACCAGCCGCAGGTTTACGAGTACTTCAAGGGCGAGCCCAAGGAAGCGCAGGTCGAGGCCCTGGAGCGCGATCTGCAGAAGATCAACGCCAGTGGCCGCAAAGCACCGCCGGGTTACCACGCCCACCTGGGCATGCTGTACCTGAGCATGGGCAAGGATGACCAGATGGTGCAGGAGTTCCGCACCGAGAAGGCGCTGTTCCCCGAATCCGCTGCGTACATGGACTTTCTGCTGAAAAACGCCAAGACTGGAGTCGCCACCAAATGAGCCTATTGAAACTCACCGGCGCCTTGCTGGCCCTGGCCTTGCTCGGCGGTTGCGCGGCACCGAAGACGATTGATTACACGGCATACAAACAGGCGCGGCCGAAGTCGATCCTGGTGCTGCCGCCGATCAATGAATCGCCGGAAGTGCAGGCGTCCTACAGCATGGTTTCGCAGGTGACCTACCCGCTGGCCGAAGCCGGCTACTACGTGTTGCCGATTGCCCTGGTGGACGAAACCTTCCGCCAGAACGGCCTGACCACCGCCAACGATATCCAGGGCGTGCCGCCGGCCAAGCTGCATGACATCTTCGGTGCGGATGCAGCGCTGTACATCACCATCAGCGAGTATGGCACCCAGTACATGCTGATCTCTAGCAACACCGCGGTGACCGCCTCGGCCAAACTGGTGGACCTGCGCACCGGCACCACCCTGTGGACCGGCTCGGCGCGTGCGTCCAGTGAGGAAGGCAACAATAACAACGGCGGCGGCCTGGTGGGCATGTTGATCACAGCGGCGGTCAAGCAGGTGATCAACAGCTCCACCGACGCAGCGCATCCGATCGCGGGCATCACCAGTGCGCGCCTGCTCTCGGCAGGGCAGCGCACCGGGCTGCTGTACGGTCCGCGCAACCCGAAATACGGTACGGACTGATCTCAGCGAAGATCAAAGGTGGGAGGGAGCTTGCTCCCGATGGCGGTGGGTCAGTCGCCCGATGCAGTGGCTGACAGTTGGCAATCGGGGGCAAGCCCCCTCCCACACTGATCGAGGTGTTATCTACACCAGGATTCAGGCGGGGCAGCGCGCCGGGCTGAGTTAACCGTCTCGATTCTGGCACCACCGAAGATCAAATGTGGGAGGGAGCTTGCTCCCGATGGCGGTGGGTCAGTCGCCCGATGCAGTGGCTGACAGTTGGCAATCGGGGGCAAGCCCCCTCCCACACTGATTGAGGTGTTATCTAAACCAGGATTCAGGCGGGGCAGCGCACCGGGCTGAGTTAACCGTCTCGATTCTGGCACCACCGAAGATCAAATGTGGGAGGGAGCTTGCTCCCGATGGCGGTGGGTCAGTCGCCCGATGCAGTGGCTGACAGTTGGCAATCGGGGGCAAGCCCCCTCCCACACTGATTGAGGTGTTATCTAAACCAGGATTCAGGCGGGGCAGCGCACCGGGCTGAGTTAACTGTCTCGATTCTGGCACCACCGAAGATCAAAGGTGGGAGGGAGCTTGCTCCCGATGGCGGTGGGTCAGTCGCCCGATGCAGTGGCTGACAGTTGGCAATCGGGGGCAAGCC
>NZ_JBWKXO010000017.1:32878-139641 GCF_059423025.1 Pseudomonas sp. GW704-F2
GTCAGTCGCCCGATGCAGTGGCTGACAGTTGGCAATCGGGGGCAAGCCCCCTCCCACACTGATCGAGGTGTTATCTAAACCAGGGTTTAACCCGAACACCCCACACCTTGCGTCTGACCTTGTGAACGGATCATTCATTCACGAGGTTCAGTCCATGTCCCGTCCTCTGCTTTTCCTGCGTCCTGCTGCCCAGGGCTTTGCGGTTACTTTGCTGGTGGCGCTGGCCGGTTGTGGGCTGTCTTCGCCGCCTGATTTAGCCAAACCGGCTGAGCCCGTCGCCGAGCTGCACAGCGCGCCGGTCCAGGGCGCGTTGGTCAAGCGCCAGGCGATGCCTGCACCGATGCGGATGCAGGAGTCGGCAACCCTGGATTACCAAAGCGAACCCCGCGAGCAGTACGCCAACCTGCCGGACAACCCGGTGCATCGGGTCGCCGAAACGCCGGTCTCGACCTTCAGCATCGACGTCGACACCGGCAGCTACGCCAACGTGAGACGTTTCCTCAACCAAGGCCGTCTACCGCCCGAGGGCGCTGTGCGACTGGAGGAAATGCTCAACTACTTCCCCTATCACTACGCCTTGCCCACCGACGGTTCGCCGTTTGGCGTGACCACCGAACTGGCGGCCACCCCGTGGAACCCGCGCACCCAACTGCTGCGCATCGGCATCAAGGCCTCCGACCGCGCCGTAGCGCAGCTGGCGCCGGCCAACCTGGTGTTTCTGGTCGATGTGTCCGGCTCCATGGACCGTCGCGAAGGCTTGCCGCTGGTGAAAAGCACCCTGAAATTGCTGGTGGATCAATTGCGCGAGCAAGACCGTGTGTCGCTGGTGGTCTACGCCGGCGAGTCGCGCGTGGTGCTCCCTCCGACCTCCGGGCGCGACAAAGTGAAGCTGCGCAACGCCATCGACCAGCTCAGCGCGGGCGGTGCCACCGCCGGTGCTTCAGGCATCGAACTGGCCTACCAGATGGCCCGCGAAGGCTTTATCGAGCAGGGCATCAACCGCATCCTGCTGGCCACCGATGGCGACTTCAATGTCGGCGTCAGCGATTTCGACAGCCTCAAGCAAATGGCCGCGGAACAACGCAAAAGCGGTGTGTCGCTGACCACCCTCGGCTTCGGTGTGGATAACTACAACGAACACCTGATGGAACAACTGGCCGACGCGGGCGACGGCAACTACGCCTACATCGACACCCTGCGCGAAGCGCGCAAGGTGCTGGTGGACCAACTCAGCTCGACCCTGGCGGTGGTGGCGCGGGATGTGAAGGTGCAGGTGGAATTCAACCCGGCCCAGGTCAGCGAATACCGCTTGTTGGGTTATGAAAACCGCGCGTTGAAGCGTGAGGACTTCAACAACGACAAGGTCGACGCGGGAGAGATCGGCGCCGGGCACACGCTGACCGCGCTGTACGAAATTGTACCGAAGGGCCAGCAGGGCTGGCTGGAGCCGCTGCGCTATGCCTCCGCGCCTGCGGTGTCGGGCGCTTCCGATGAGTTGGCCATGTTGCGCGTGCGCTACAAGCCCGCGGCCGGTGGCGCGAGCCGCTTGATCGAGCGGCCGGTGAGCAACGCCTCGGCCAAGGCCAGCGACGACCTGCGCTTCTGCGCCGCCGTGGCCGCCTTCGCCCAGCAACTCAAGGGCGATGGCCGCTACACTGGCAGCATGAGTTTGCAGGACACCGCCGCACTCGCCCGCTCTGCCCGGGGCGATGACCCGTTCGGCTTGCGCAATGAATTCGTGCAACTGGTGGAAGTGGCGCAAAGCCTCAAACCTTGATCGTGAACACAACGACCAGAAAGGAGTTCGCCACCGACATGCCCGCTCCAGATGATTCACCCAGCGACGAATCGCTGCTGGCCCGCTACCGAAGCGGTGACGGCGCCGCGTTCGAAGCCTTATACGCGCGGCACCGCCAAGGTCTCTACCGCTTCCTGGTGTCCCTGAGCAACAAGGCCGAACTGGCCGAGGAAATTTATCAGGAGACCTGGCTCAGCCTGATCCGCAGCGCCACCCAGCCACAAGGCCGGGCGAGTTTTCGTACCTGGCTGTTCCAGATCGCCCGCAACCGCCTGATCGACTATTGGCGCAAGCACGGCATCCACAACCCGTTGCACGACAGTTACGATGAACAACTGCACGCCCAGCCCGACACCAGCGCCGGCCCCGAGCAGCATCTGAGCCTGAGCCGCGACCAGGCGCGTCTCGACGCCGCGTTGCAAGACTTGCCCGAAGACCAGCGCGAAGTCTTCCTGCTGCGCCTGCATGGCGACCTCGACGTGCCGCAGATCGCCGCCCTCACCGGCGCCCCGCTGGAAACCGTGAAAAGCCGCCTGCGTTACGCCCAGCAGAAACTGCGCCGCCTGCTGGCCGAGGAGATACCCGCATGACCGACTCCCGATACACCCCCGACCCCGACGACCTGCTCATCCAGCACGTGCGTCAACACAGCCGCGGCGAGCCACCGGCGTCCCTCGATGCCTTCATTCTCGCCACCGCCCGCCGCGAAACCCCAGCGCCGCAACCCAGCCGCTGGCAACGCTGGCTGCACGCCTGCCAACGCCCACGCTGGCAGATGGCATTCGCCACCGTCGCAGGGTTAGCGCTGATGATCGGCGTGGTCATGCGCTCGCCCGTGCCTCAACCCGACATCTCCCCGGCGACGTTCTCCGCGCCCCACCCAGAAAGCGCCCGCCCGGCCCCCGCGCCGATGGCCCGGATGGCCGTCGCGCCCAGAGCCGAAAGCGCGCCGGTCCAAGCCGAAATTGCCGGGGCGTTGTTGGATCAATCGCCGGCCAGGCTCAGCAAGCGCGCACCGGTTGCACTGCCTTCATTGGAAGAGGGCTTGCAGGAAATCGTCAACCTGCGGGCGGCCGGGGACAGCCAAGCGGCGGATGAGAAGCTGCTGGCGTTGCACGCGCGCTTTCCCCAGGAGGACTTGCCGGCGCGCCTGGAGGTGTTGCGCAAGCGCTGAACGCGGGGCGGGCGGTGAGACGCAACGTCTCGCCGTCTCATTGCCACCAGGTGTGGTCTGGCATGGCGCGTCTCATTCCAACGCGATCGCGGCCGCCCCTGGGGTTCCAGCGGACCGCTCTAAGCAAGGCCTGTTCAGGTGCTTTTGCGGATCTGGCACCGGCCTTGCTCTGGCTCTGGTAACCAGCCCGACTGGTGACCCAATAATAAAAACAGGTGCCCGATGTCCTGCCCAACTCCCTTTCCCGGTTCTGCCCGTGGCGGCGTCATGAGTCGCATGCCGCAACAGCTCAATCGACTGGTTCTGGACCTTGTGCTACCGCGCTGACGCCCCTCCTGGCGGACTCTTGCGGGGCGCCAGGGCCAATCGTTCCAAGGAGATTTCGCTATGACCCTTTCGATCAATCCGCAACGCAGCATGCGCGCCGCTGTCTGGCACGGCCGTCACGATATCCGCGTCGAAGACGTCCCGCTGCCCATTTCGCCGCCGGCCGGTTGGGTGCAGATCCGCGTGCAGTGGTGCGGAATCTGCGGGTCCGATTTGCATGAGTACGTGGCCGGGCCGGTGTTCATACCGGTCGACGCCCCGCACCCGCTGACCGGGATAAAGGGGCAGTGCATTCTCGGGCATGAGTTTTGTGGCGAGATCGTCGAACTTGGCGCCGGCGTACAGGGCTTCAGCGTCGGCGAACCGGTGGCGGCCGATGCGTGCCAGCATTGCGGCACGTGCTACTACTGCACCCACGGGATGTACAACATCTGCGAGAACCTGGCCTTCACCGGGCTGATGAACAATGGTGCCTTCGCCGAACTGGTCAACGTGCCCGCCAACCTGCTGTACAAATTGCCGGCGAATTTTCCCGCTGAAGCCGGGGCACTGATCGAGCCGCTGGCGGTGGGCATGCACGCAGTGAAAAAAGCCGGAAGCCTGCTCGGGCAAAACGTAGTGGTGGTCGGTGCCGGCACCATCGGCCTGTGTACTATCATGTGCGCCAAGGCGGCCGGTGCGGCGCAGGTGATCGCGCTGGAAATGTCCGGCGCCCGCAAGACCAAGGCCCGGGAAGTGGGCGCGACCCATGTGCTCGATCCGAATGAATGCGATGCCCTGGCCGAAGTCCGCCGCCTCACGGGCGGGCTCGGCGCGGATGTCAGCTTCGAATGCATCGGCAACAAACACACGGCCAAGCTCGCAATCGACCTGATCCGCAAGGCCGGCAAGTGCGTCCTGGTGGGGATCTTCGAGGAGCCCAGCGAGTTCAACTTTTTCGAGTTGGTGGCGACGGAAAAACAGGTGATGGGCGCGCTGGCCTACAACGGCGAGTTCGCTGACGTGATCGCGTTTATCGCCGATGGACGGCTGGACATTACGCCGCTGGTGACGGGGCGTATCCAGTTGGAACAGATCGTGGGGCAGGGCTTTGAGGAGTTGGTTAAAAACAAGGAGCACAATGTGAAGATTATTGTGTCGCCTGCTCGGGTCTGAAGTGAGCGCCTGACGCGTCTGGCATTGCAGTACTGATCGAGGCATCGTTCCTGCCATTTCGTTGTAAATGGCGGGAGCGGTGGAGTCTTCGCGCTTTGAGCGATCAATGAGTGGATCGAAGGCGGTGCGTTCAGCCTCGACGCGAGAGACAAAAACATCCCGGTCGCTTTCGCTTATGCGTGCCCAGGGCTCGGGCATCGGATTTGGTTTTGACGGTTTTGCGCTGGGCTGGGTAGTTCTAGCGGCGGATTAGCGCTTCCCGGTGATACTGGCCGCGATTCTTGATTGTTGCCAGATTCAACCGCGCAATGCCTGTGGGAATGGTTCTGGGACCGTTCGATGTTGTCCGATCTCTCTTGCCAATTTGTTTTCTTTATAACGTGCAGCCATAGGGTCGGCGTGCTTGGGCACAGTCTCAAATCAGGAACTCAAAACCGGACAGCAATTTTACGGTTTCGGGTAGCTTCTGCTGTAGTAGCTTATCTAGATACTCGCGTGCGCTATGCGGTGGGTTTTTCAGGGATGCACGCTGCCTTTGCGCTGCTTCCAAAACAGCTGCTTGATCTAGATCCCATAGGTCGGCAATAAAGTCGTCAGGGTGTAATGGCTCTATATCGAACGCGTCGAGAGCGCTCTTTGGGAAATCCTTAAGGTTAAAAGTCACGATAACCGAGGCGTTACATTTGATAGCTGCTGCCAGCACATGGCGGTCGTCAGCGTCCGGTAGAGTCAGTCCCTCTATAAGAGGCTCGTATTCAGTGACAATACCATCCGGAACGGCTTTATCCATCAGCGAGGACGTTCGGTCCAATTGCTCACGTGTAAGCTCTGGACGGTTGATCAGTAGATTGCGCTTCCATTCTTCATGAATCAGAGCTGACCAGCGTGCGCGGTACACGCCGGTCAAGGCTAGATGCATCAAGTAGTCACGCAGTGGTGCAGGGTAGAGAACATTCGCGTCATAGAAGGCTGTGAAAGGTGAATGCCTCATTCATACCCCATCCCTAATTCCTGGGCTTGTGCAGCTAGCTCATCCATGGCATTACGGCTTGCCTGGTCGCGTTGCTCCTTGTAGGTCATTAGATCAGCGAACTTGATCCTACGATGTCTCCCGGTTTTGGTGTGGGGCAATGCGCCGTTATCCAGTAGTTTCACCAGGTGAGGCCGCGAAACATTGAGCATGTCTGCCCCTTCTTGGGTCGTTAATTCCGCATGAATCGGCACGACCTTGACGGCGTTACCCAGCGCGAGTTCGCTTAAAATTTCGCCGAGTAAACGGAGGGCGAAAGTAGGAAGTTCGACGACTTCGCGGTGTTGCGTTTCGTCAACCAACTCAATGCGTTGTGTCTCAAATTTTGTTGTGAGGAAGGCGGCCAACTGACGGCTTGACGCCACGGCCGCAGCGATTTCCTTCTCATCGGGAAGAATGGTGCGAGCGAGGTTGGCGGTGGTCATGATTAGCTCCAAAACTTTCTATTCAGCTGTTTTCATGGCTGCTGATCAGCAACCAGTCACAATCTATATTCGAAACAAACGAAAATCGCAACAAACGAAACGACTTGTCGACAAATGGGCATTCATCACGTGGCGGGGGAGATGACTGTAGACAAGCAGAAACAACAAAGCCCGCACAAGGCGGGCTTCTTGGGATGTTTCGTAGACTGTCTGAGACAGCCAGAAACGAGTATGTGGTGCACCCGGCGGGATTCGAACCCACGACCCCTGCCTTCGGAGGGCAGTACTCTATCCAGCTGAGCTACGGATGCTTGTGCGGGCGACATCATACCCATGTCGACCTTGGGCGTCCATGCTGGTTTTTGGCTGCTGGCGGGTAGGAATTGTCTGTGTCGGGGCTCTGCGCCGGGTGCGAGGGAGCGGTGGCGGGAAACGGGGCTGAAGGTCGCTGATCCGATAAATCCGGCAAATAAGCGGTTTTCGTTCTTTTTTTCGAACATCCTATTGCCCTGTACCCCCTTTGATCCTAGGATTCGTTTGAGATTTCAAACGCTCTGTCTCCCGTGCGCTCTCCACTTGCTTGCACGCAGGGGCTGATTTCCCTGACGGCAGCCCCCAAAGGCGCCTTTCAACAACTCTAATTCGCTCCGCGCGCGCGCGGTGCTGTTAAGGAAAGCCGACATGCAGCTTAAAGATGCCCAGTTGTTCCGCCAGCAAGCCTTTATCGATGGGGCTTGGGTCGATGCGGACAACGGTCAGACCATCAAGGTCAACAACCCCGCCACGGGCGAGATTCTCGGCACTGTGCCGAAGATGGGCGCCGCTGAAACCCGCCGCGCCATCGAAGCGGCGGACAAAGCGCTGCCGGCCTGGCGTGCGCTGACCGCCAAGGAGCGCGCCAACAAGCTGCGCCGCTGGTTCGAGCTGATCATCGAGAACCAGGAAGACCTGGCGCGCCTGATGACCCTGGAACAGGGCAAGCCGCTGGCCGAAGCCAAGGGCGAAATTGTCTACGCCGCCTCCTTTATCGAGTGGTTCGCCGAAGAAGCCAAGCGCATCTACGGTGATGTGATTCCTGGCCACCAGCCGGACAAGCGTCTGATCGTGATCAAGCAACCGATCGGCGTGACTGCTGCGATCACGCCGTGGAACTTCCCTGCCGCGATGATCACGCGTAAAGCCGGCCCGGCCCTGGCCGCCGGTTGCACCATGGTGCTCAAGCCTGCCTCGCAAACGCCGTTCTCGGCGTTCGCCCTGGCTGAACTGGCGCAGCGTGCCGGCATTCCGAAAGGCGTGTTCAGCGTGGTCTCCGGCAGCGCCGGCGATATCGGCAGCGAGCTGACCAGCAACCCGATCGTGCGTAAATTGTCCTTCACCGGCTCGACCGAAATCGGTCGCCAGTTGATGGCCGAATGCGCCAAGGACATCAAGAAAGTGTCCCTGGAGCTGGGCGGCAACGCGCCGTTCATCGTGTTTGACGACGCTGACCTGGATAAGGCCGTCGAAGGCGCGATCATCTCCAAGTACCGCAACAACGGCCAGACCTGCGTCTGCGCCAACCGTCTGTACGTTCAAGACGCGGTGTACGACGCGTTCGCGGAAAAACTCAAAGTGGCGGTGGCGAAGCTCAAGATCGGCAACGGTCTGGAAGACGGCACCACCACCGGCCCGCTGATCGACGGCAAAGCCGTGGCCAAGGTCCAGGAACACATTGCGGACGCGCTGGCCAAAGGCGCCACGCTGCTGGCGGGCGGCAAGGTCATGGAAGGTAACTTCTTCGAGCCGACCATCCTGACCAACGTGCCGAAAGATGCCGCTGTGGCGAAGGAAGAAACCTTCGGCCCACTGGCGCCGCTGTTCCGTTTCAAGGACGAAGCCGAAGTGATCGCGATGTCCAACGACACCGAGTTCGGCCTCGCGTCCTACTTCTATGCGCGTGACCTGAGCCGTGTGTTCCGTGTGGCCGAAGCCCTGGAATACGGCATGGTCGGCGTCAACACCGGGTTGATCTCCAACGAAGTGGCGCCGTTCGGCGGTATCAAGGCTTCGGGCCTGGGCCGTGAAGGTTCCAAGTACGGGATCGAGGATTACCTGGAAATCAAATACCTCTGCCTGGGCATCTAAGCCCGGCAAGGCATTGCTGCAAACGCAAAGGGCACGAGAGCGCTGACCCTTTGCGTGTTTTACACCGTTATTCGTAGTGGCCGGGAACGCTGTGTCAGTCGATCATCGCATGCTGCCGTAGTTGCCCCCCGCCACGTATTCCTTGAACAACGCCACCCGATGAGTGGCGAATGAGGACTTTATGAGCAAGACCAACGCTTCCCTGATGAAACGCCGCGAAGCCGCTGTACCACGCGGTGTTGGCCAGATTCACCCGATCTTCGCCGAGTCCGCGAAGAACGCCACCGTGACCGACGTTGAAGGTCGCGAGTTCATCGACTTCGCCGGCGGTATCGCCGTGCTGAACACCGGCCACGTACACCCGAAAATCATCGCGGCCGTGACCGAGCAACTGAACAAGCTGACCCACACCTGCTTCCAGGTACTGGCCTACGAGCCTTACGTGGAACTGTGCGAAAAAATCAACGCCAAGGTCCCAGGCGATTTCGCCAAGAAAACCCTGCTGGTCACCACCGGTTCCGAAGCGGTTGAGAACGCCGTGAAAATCGCCCGCGCTGCCACTGGCCGTGCCGGCATCATCGCGTTCACCGGCGCGTACCACGGTCGCACCATGATGACCCTGGGCCTCACCGGTAAAGTCGTGCCTTACTCGGCCGGCATGGGCCTGATGCCAGGCGGCATCTTCCGCGCGCTGTACCCGAACGAACTGCATGGCGTGAGCGTCGACGACTCCATTGCCAGCATCGAACGCATCTTCAAGAACGATGCCGAGCCGCGTGATATCGCTGCCATCATCATCGAGCCGGTGCAGGGCGAAGGCGGTTTCTACGTCGCGCCTAAACCTTTCATGAAGCGCCTGCGCGAACTGTGCGACAAGCACGGCATCCTGCTGATCGCCGACGAAGTGCAAACCGGTGCCGGCCGTACCGGTACGTTCTTCGCCATGGAACAGATGGGCGTGACTGCCGACCTGACCACCTTCGCCAAATCCATCGCCGGCGGTTTCCCGTTGGCCGGTGTGTGCGGCAAGGCCGAATACATGGATGCCATCGCGCCAGGCGGCCTCGGCGGCACCTACGCCGGTAGCCCGATCGCTTGCGCCGCGGCCCTGGCCGTGCTGGAAGTGTTCGAAGAAGAGCACCTGCTGGATCGCTGCAAAGCCGTCGGCGAGCGTCTGGTTTCCGGCCTCAAGGCCATCCAGGCCAAGTACCCGGTGATTGGCGATGTGCGTGCCCTGGGCGCGATGATCGCGATCGAGCTGTTCGAAGGTGGCGACACCCACAAGCCAAACGCTGCTGCCGTTGCCGCTGTAGTGGCCAAGGCGCGTGAGAAAGGCTTGATCCTGCTGTCCTGCGGCCCTTACGGCAACGTGTTGCGCATCCTGGTGCCGCTGACCGCGCCGGACGAGCAACTGGACAAAGGCTTGGCAATCATCGAAGAGTGCTTCTCCGAGCTGTAAGCCCGGGCTGAACCGATCGATAGAAAAAACCCGCTTCGGCGGGTTTTTTTTTACCTGATGCAGCACATTCAGTGGTTGTTCATTGTACGTAGGCCGCCGCATTGTCTAAGGTGCAGGCATTGCAGATGGAGCGTGCAGGATGAGTGCTGTGGATTTACCCGCTGTACCCCGGGTGTTGATTGCTGAGGCAGACCCTTGGTCGCGGGACCTGCTCAAGCAGGTGTTGTTGAATGTGCGTTGCGACGCACGGCTGGATATGTGTGGCGATGGCCGGCAAGCGGCTACGCTGCTGCGCGACAAAGCCTACGACCTGATCGTGGCGGATTGGGAACTGCCGGGCATCGATGGCCTGAGCCTGTTGCGCAATGTGCGTCAGCAGCGTCGCTCGCCCGCTTTGCCGTTCATCCTCTTGAGCAGTCGCAATGACAGCGCCAGTGTGCGTGAGGCCTTGCCCTTGGCGCCCACGGCGTATCTGACCAAACCGCTGAACATGGACGGCCTGACCCAGCGCCTGCAAGACCTGCTGCTCAACGAAGGCGAAAGCGTGTACTGCGAAGTGCCGCGACTGGCGCCGGGCATGACCTTGCCGGTGTTCCTCGAGCGCCGCCGCGACGCCTGCGATGGCGCGCCGCTGTGGGTCGATGTGAAGGCCGCCGTGCAAGACAGCCTCGGGCCGGAGGGCCTGGACCTCAAGTGCCTGGAAGACCGCGTGTGTATGGACCCGCAGATCACTGCCGTGCTGATCGCCGCCGCCAACAGCGCCGGCCATCACGGCACGCCGGTGCAGACCCTGTCGGCGGCGTTGCACAAGCTGCAGGCCGGGCAAAGCATGAACCTGATACTCGGCCTGGCGCTCAAGCACAACGTGGTATTGGGTGATCCGGGCCTGGTGGCGTATGCCGAGCGTCACTGGCAGTTGTCCCAGGACACCGCCGACTACGCCCGCCGCCTGGCGCGCATGCTGGAGCTGGACCACGAGCGCTGTTACAGCGCGGGCATCCTGCATCGGCTCGGCGACCTGGCGTTGTTGCGCTGCCTGGAAGACTGGCGCCAGGGTGGCGGGGCGCTGGATGACGAAGCGATTGGCGAGTCGCTGCACGCCTTGGGTGCCGCCTACGGTTCGGCGTTGCGCACGCGTTGGCGCTTGCCGCTGGAACTGCGCCAGTTGATCGCGGCGATCTACTCCCTGGAAGGCGGGGTGTATTCGCGGGAGGCGCTGGTGATGAACCTGGCGGCGCAGATGGCGCGGTTGACCGAGCATGAAGGGCTGGAAGCGCTGGTCAGGAGCAAGACCGCGCGCTTGCTGAAAGTGGGGCTGTCGGAGCTGATGAGGTTGCGCAAGGCCTAAAGGGCTATGAAATTCAGATGTGGGAGGAGGCAAGTCCCCTCCCACATGTGATCTGTGTTGATTCTCTAGCCAGCAACCACGCGGTTTTTGCCCAGGCGCTTGGCCTCGTACATGGCGCCATCCGCGCGGGCGAACAGGCTGTCCAGGGTCGAGTCTTGCTCGTTGAGGCTGGCCAGGCCCTGGCTGACCGTCACGGTGAACGCGTGGCCTTCATAGCTGAAGCTCAACGCCTGGATTTCCTTGCCAAGCCGCTCAGCGACCTGCTGCGCCATCTCCGGCGCGCAACCGGGCAGCACGGCGGCGAACTCTTCGCCGCCAATGCGCCCGAACAGGTCGCCACGGCGCAGTACGCCACGACCGCTCTCGGCAATGCGCCGCAACACCTGATCGCCCTCCAAGTGGCCGTAGGTGTCGTTGACGTCCTTGAAGTCATCGATGTCCAGCAGCAGGAATGCCAGCGGCGCAGCCTGGGCGCGGGCGCTGTCGAAGGCCTGGTTGGCGCATTCGAAAAAGTGTCGGCGGTTGCTGCTCTGGGTCAGCACGTCGGTGGTGGCCAGGCGGTGCAGCTCCAGCTCCAACTGTTTCTTGTCGGTGATGTCCTCGGCCATGCCGACCACGATCAATGGTTCGCCCGGTTCGGCCTGCTGGTTGATGTAGCACTTGTCGCTGAGCCAGCGAATCTGCCCGCCGGCCGCGATGATGCGGTACTCGCGGTCTTCCACGGCGCCTTGTTCGAGTACGCTGGCCAGGCTGTGTTCGGCGTAGTCGAGGTCTTCGGGGTGAATGCTGTTGCGCCATTCCCGGTGGTCGGCCAGCAGCATGCCGGCGGAACGGCCGAACACCCGCTCATACGCCGGGCTCACATACAGCACGCGCCGCGACGCCCAGTCGATGGCCCATAGCACCGCATTCACGCTGACCAGCAGGGAACTGAGTAATTGCTCACGCTCACTCAGCCGCTCGACCTCGCCCTGGGCGTGCATCAACGCCAGCAAGGTTGCTGCGGCTGCGGGGCGTGGGGGTTCAGCGGTGGGGGGAGCGGGCAGGTGCGTTTTTTCTTGGACCATCGGCACAACTCTCTCTGGGCGCGCCGCAGGGTTCAGCAGCGGTCACAACAAGGGGCCACCATGATGGCGAAGTGTTGTTTGAGAGGGGCGAATTGCGTCTAAGTTCCGTCATTGGGGGCGATTGTGACGGATTTATGGGTGTCTGGAGAATGGCGTCAAAAAAGCGATCAAAGGGGAAGGCAAGCCTTCCCCTCCGCGTGTTCACACCGTTGCAGGGCGCAACGAGTAGGTCTTCAATTGGTGGGCAAAATCGCGCAGGGACTGGATGCCGCTGGCCTCGGCCTCATGCACCCATTCCTTGATCGCGGCCAGCATATCGTGGCCGTTGGAGCTGGTCTTGAGCCAGATCTGCTGCAGGGCCAGACGCTTTTCGTAGATCACTTTCAGGGCCTGGCTGTGTTCCAGCATGCTCTGGATACGCAGGTGGTGGCGGTCATCCAGCAGGCTGGTTTCCCGCGACAGCAGGCGCTTGGCACGGTGGAACTGGTGGCGCACCGAGTGATCGACCTTCTCCAGTTCCTGCTTGACCAGCGGGCCGATCACCAGCTTGCGGTACTGGGCCATGATCTGGAAACGGTTGTTGAGGATCGCCATGGCGGTGTCCATGTCCAGGTGGCCCTTGCCTTCGACGCGGTGGGCGATCGGCGCGACGCGCTGCACCTTGGCCAGGCGCAGCAAGCTGAACAGCTTGATCCACGCCCAGCCGAGGTCGAATTCCCATTTCTTCACCGACAGCTTGGCAGAGTTGGGGTAGGTGTGGTGGTTGTTGTGCAGCTCTTCGCCGCCCACGATGATGCCCCACGGCACCAGGTTGGTCGCCGCGTCCCGGCATTCGAAGTTGCGATAGCCCACGGCGTGGCCGAGGCCGTTGATCACACCGGCGGCCCAGAATGGAATCCACATCATCTGGATCGCCCAGATGGTGATGCCGATGGTGCCGAACAGCAGAAGGTCGATCACACCCATGATTGCCACACCCAAAAGCGGGTAGGGCGTGTAGAGTTTGCGTTCGATCCAGTCGTCCGGGCAGTTCTTGCCGTAGATGCGCAGGGTCTCGGGGTTCTCCGCTTCGGCGCGATAGAGCTCGGCACCTTTGCGCAATACGGTAGACAGGCCTTTAATGACGGGACTGTGCGGGTCGTCGACGGTTTCGCATTTGGCGTGATGCTTACGGTGGATGGCGGTCCACTCGCGGGTGTTCTGCGCCGTGGTCAGCCACAGCCAGAAGCGGAAGAAGTGTTTCAGGCCGACATTGAGCTCCAGGGAGCGATGGGCTGAATAGCGGTGCAGATAGACGGTGACCCCAATAATGGTCACGTGGGTCATCAACAGGGTGACTGCCACCAGTTGCCAGGCTGACAGGTCAAGAAAACCGTTGTACCACATAGGCTGTATGGCCCTCAGATAAAGAAAAAAACAGCTCACGCATTATCACTAAGCTCACAGAGAAAACCAGCCGACCTTTCAGATAGGAGTGACGGGATGTTTCTTATTCTATAATCCGTAACCTTTGTAGGGCGAATCTAGCTTTTTAGTAAGGATTACTGGCCATATGTTGTTCTCATACCGAGGTGCCCGGCGCGCGGGGTTGGTATATCTGCTGGTTTCGCTGCTGTGGGTTGTGCTTACTCACCGGGTATTGATCAAGTTCCTCGATGACCCGGTTGAGTTAGATCAGTGGCTGCAGTTGCGCGGCTATGTGTGGGTGGCCCTCAGCGCCCTGGTGATTTACCTGATTTGCGCGCGCTTTGCGCGCGTCAACGAATTGCAGCAACCGCTCAAAGAGAGTCGTGAGCGCCTGCGCCAGGCCGCTGCCGTGTTCGATTGCACCCGTGAAGGGGTGCTGGTCACCGATGCCAAGGGGCAGATCGTCCATGTGAACCGGGCCTTTATGGCGATCACCGGCTATCGGCGCGAAGATGTCATGGGCGAGCAACCCAGCTTGTTCAAGTCAGGCCGCCATTCGTCGAGTTTTTACCAGCAGATGTTCCTGGCCCTGGAGCAAACCGGCGAGTGGAGCGGGGAAATCTGGAACCGGCGCAAAAGCGGCGAGATTTATCCACAGTGGCAAACCATCCGGGTGATTCACGACGACCTCGGCCATGTCAGCCATTACGTCGCGGTGTTTTCCGATATCAGCGCCATCAAGGATTCCGAGCACGAACTGGCGCACCTCGCGCACCACGACCCGCTGACCGACCTGCCCAACCGCCTGCTGTTCACCGACCGCGCCGAGCAGGCCCTGGCTTCGGCGCAAGTGCATAAACGCGGCTGTGCGTTGCTGCTGCTCGACCTGGACCACTTCAAGATCATCAACGACAGCCTGGGCCATAACGTCGGCGACCAGTTGCTCAAATTGGTCGGTGAACGCCTGAGAAGCCAATTCGGCACCGGCGTGACGCTGGCGCGGCTGGGCGGGGACGAATTCGCGGTGTTGGCGGAAAACTGTCCACAGGTGGTGCAGGCCGCCGCGCTCGCGCAACGCATGCTCGATGCGATGAAACTCCCGTTCAATTTCGACGGCCACCAATTGTTTATCAGTGCGAGCGTTGGCATCAGCCTGTTTCCCAGCGACGCGCTGAGTGCCCAGCAGTTGTTGCGTAACGCCGATTCCGCGTTGTTCAAGGCCAAGAGCGTCGGCCGTGAAGGCTACGCGTTGTACACCGAAGAGTTGACTGCCCACGCGCAGAACCGCGTGGAAATTGCCGGCGAACTGCGCCGCGCCCTCGACCAGCAGGAGCTGCGTGTCTACTACCAGCCGGTTCACGACCTGCACACCAGCCGCCTGATCGGCGTCGAAGCCCTGGTGCGCTGGCAACACCCGGAGCGTGGCCTGGTGCCGCCGGTCGAGTTCATCCCCATCGCCGAACGCACCGGGTTGATTGCCGATATCGACGCCTGGGTCATGCACGAGGCTTGCGCCCAGATGTGCCAGTGGCTGGAGGACGGCGTGCCGTTGAGGTTTATCGCGATCAACGTGTCCAGTCGCTTGTTTGCGCGACGCGAGTTGTATGAGCAAGTCGCCAAGGTGCTGCACGACACTGGCCTGGACCCGGCTTACCTGGAGCTGGAAGTCACCGAAAGCGCGGTGATGGAAGACCCCGAAGTGGCCCTGGAACAACTGCACCGCCTGCGCGAGCTGGGCCTGCGCCTGGCCATTGACGACTTTGGCACCGGCTATTCGTCGCTGCTGCGCCTCAAGCGCCTGCCGGTGCAGAAGCTCAAGATCGACCAGGGCTTTGTCGCCGGGGTGCCGTGGGATGAAGACGACGCCGCCATCGTGCGCGTGGTGATCGCCCTGGCGAAAAGCATGGGCATGCAGGTACACGCCGAGGGGATCGAACAGGTGGAGCAGGCGCGGTTCCTGCTGGAGCAAAACTGCGACATGGGCCAGGGCTATTGGTTTGGCCGCCCGATGCCGGCGTGTGAGATCGATTGGGACCGAGCCCCCGCCATCCCGAGTTGAAATGCAGTCAAGTGTGGGAGGGAGCAAGCCCCTCCCACAATTGGATATTCGCCAGGCTCGATTTTGGCACTTGGCCACAAAACGCCGTCGTAACCCCACGTCCGGCCAGAAAATTCTTTCTGGTTATATAAACATTCTTAAATAGTATTTTTAAGAATATCAGCGCTTATCTACTATCGCCCTCACGCCGCAAGCAGTGCCGCCACTGCGCGGCACTCTTCATTTCAGGAGCGAGACCATGAGCGCATCTCTACGTAGCGTCGACGGCCAGGACGAAGCAGCCATTTTGCGTGAGATCCAGAGCGCGTTGCGCGATCTGCGCTTTGGCGCGGTGGAAATCACTGTACACAACGCTCAAGTAGTACAGATCGAACGCAAAGAAAAATTCCGCCTGCAGAACCCGGGTAACAAACCGGCCTGAGCAAGAGCGGCGATAGAACCCATCACTATAAGAAATGCCCCTGTAGGCGCGAGCTTGCTCGCGAAAAGCTTGAAGGCAACGCGTTGCACCTGATGTGCAGCGTTATCGTTGACGTTTTTCGCGAGCAAGCTCGCTCCTACAGTCGTCAGCCAACACCCCGGAATTTCAGGAGCTTTCTATGTCGTCGATTCGCCGTTACGCCCTGGCTGCCTTGGCCAGCGCCGTGTTTGCCGGGTCTGCCGTTGCCAAGGACTACGAGTTGCTCAACGTCTCGTATGACCCGACCCGTGAGCTGTACCAGGACTACAACGCTGAGTTCACCAGCTACTGGAAACAGTCCCACCCCGGCGACAGCGTCAAGATCCAGCAATCCCACGGCGGCTCGGGCAAACAGGGCCGTGCGGTGATCGACGGCCTGCGTGCCGACGTCGTGACCCTGGCCCTGGCCGGTGATATCGACGAAATCGCCAAGTTGGGCAAGACCCTGCCGGAAAACTGGCAGACCCGCCTGCCGGATGCGAGCACCCCGTACACCTCGACCATCGTGTTCCTGGTGCGCAAGGGCAACCCCAAAGGCATCAAGGACTGGGGCGACCTGATCAAGAAAGACGTGGCGGTCATCACCCCGAACCCGAAAACCTCCGGCGGTGCGCGCTGGAACTTCCTCGCCGCCTGGGCCTATGGCCTGAAAGCCGGTGGCAGCGAAGCCAAGGCGCAGGAATACGTCAAAGAGCTGTTCAAGCACGTACCGGTCCTCGACACCGGGGCGCGCGGTTCGACCATCACCTTCGTCAACAACGGTCAGGGTGACGTGTTGCTGGCCTGGGAAAACGAGGCGTTCCTGGCATTGAAAGAAAACGGCGGCGCCGACAAGTTCGACATCGTCGTACCGTCCCTGTCGATCCTCGCCGAGCCGCCTGTGGCCGTGGTCGACAAGAACGCTGAGAAAAAGGGCAACACCGAGATCGCTACCGAGTACCTCAAGCACCTGTACAGCCCGGCTGGCCAGGAGATTGCGGCGAAGAACTTCTACCGCCCACGCGATGAGAAAATCGCCGCCAAATACGCCCAGCAGTTCCCGAAGCTGGATTTGGTGACTATCGACAAAGACTTCGGCGGCTGGAAAACTGCGCAGCCGAAATTCTTTAACGACGGTGGCGTGTTCGACCAGATCTACTCGGCGCAATAAAAACACCGCCCTCTGTAGGAGCGAGCTTGCTCGCGAAGAAGGTCCAGGCACCGCATGCACCCAGAATGTGCGCATTATCGTTGACGTTTTTCGCGGGCAAGCCCGCTCCTACAGAGCACGCATTCACCTGCGGGTTTTGTGTGTCAGACCTGCTAACCAAGGACTTTTATGTCGCGTCGTATTTCCCCCGTCATACCCGGCTTCGGGCTGACGCTGGGCTACACCGTGGTGTACCTCAGCCTGATCGTACTCATCCCCCTCGCGGCGATGTTTGTACACGCCGCTCAACTTACCTGGGATCAGTTCTGGAACATCATCACCGCACCGCGTGTGCTGGCGGCATTGAAGTTGAGCTTCAGCACCGCGCTGTACGCCGCGCTGATCAATGGCCTGATCGGCACGCTGCTGGCCTGGGTGCTGGTGCGCTACACCTTCCCCGGGCGCAAGATCATCGATGCGATGATCGACCTGCCGTTCGCCCTGCCCACCGCCGTCGCCGGTATCGCGCTGACTGCGCTGTACACACCGACCGGCCTGGTCGGCCAGTTCGCTGCCGACCTGGGCTTCAAGATCGCCTACAGCCCCTTGGGCATCACCCTGGCGCTGACCTTCGTCACGTTGCCGTTCGTGGTCCGCACGGTGCAGCCGGTCCTCGCCGATATCCCCCGGGAAATCGAAGAAGCCGCCGCCTGCCTGGGCGCCAAGCCGTTGCAGGTGTTTCGCTACATCCTCGTGCCCGCGTTGCTGCCTGCCTGGCTGACCGGCTTCGCCCTGGCGTTTGCCCGTGGCGTCGGTGAGTACGGTTCGGTGATCTTCATCGCCGGCAACATGCCGATGAAGACCGAGATCCTGCCGCTGCTGATCATGGTCAAGCTCGACCAGTACGACTACCACGGCGCCACCTCCATCGGTGTGCTGATGCTGGTGGTTTCCTTCGTGTTGCTGCTGCTGATCAATTTGCTGCAGCGGCGCATCGAACACCCATAAGGAGGCGCGGAACATGTCCCAATCGTCTATCTCCGCTGCGTCCTCGGCCAACGCTGCCCGGCGTGGCAGTGCGCTGTCGCGGCGCATCCTGATCAGCCTGGGCTGGCTGGTGTTCTTCCTGTTCCTGGTGCTGCCGCTGTTTATCGTGGTGTCCCAGGGCTTGAAGAATGGCCTCGGCGCGTTCTTCACCGCGATCCTCGAGCCCGATGCGCTGTCGGCGCTCAAGCTCACGGTGGTCGCCGTGCTGATCTCGGTGCCGCTCAACGTGGTGTTCGGCGTCAGCGCCGCATGGTGCGTGAGCAAGTACTCGTTCCGTGGCAAGAGCATCCTGGTGACGCTGATCGACCTGCCGTTCTCGGTGTCGCCGGTGATCGCGGGCCTGGTCTATGTGCTGATGTTCGGCGCCCAGGGCTTCTTTGGGCCGTGGCTGCAGGCGCATGACATCCAGATCGTGTTCGCCTTGCCGGGCATCGTGCTGGCGACCATCTTCGTCACCGTGCCGTTCGTGGCCCGGGAGCTGATCCCGCTGATGCAGGAACAAGGCACCCAGGAAGAAGAAGCCGCGCGGCTGCTTGGCGCCAATGGCTGGCAGATGTTCTGGCATGTCACCGTGCCGAATATCAAATGGGGCCTGATCTACGGCGTGGTGCTGTGTACCGCGCGGGCGATGGGGGAGTTCGGCGCGGTGTCGGTGGTGTCCGGCCACATTCGCGGCGTGACCAACACGTTGCCGCTGCACGTCGAGATTCTCTACAACGAATACAACCACGTCGCCGCGTTTGCGGTGGCGAGTCTGTTGCTGATCCTGGCGCTCTTCATCCTGCTGCTCAAGCAGTGGAGCGAGAACCGTATCAACCGCCTGCGCGCAGCTGCGGCTGAGGAATAATCCATGTCCATCGAAGTCCGTAATGTCAGCAAGAACTTCAACGCCTTCAAGGCCCTGAACAGCATCAACCTGGACATCCAGAGTGGCGAGCTGGTGGCGTTGCTGGGGCCCTCCGGCTGCGGCAAGACCACCTTGCTGCGCATCATCGCCGGTCTCGAAACCCCGGATACCGGCAGCATCGTGTTCCACGGTGAAGACGTCTCCGGCCACGACGTGCGTGATCGCAACGTCGGGTTTGTGTTCCAGCACTACGCGCTGTTCCGCCACATGACCGTGTTCGATAACGTCGCCTTCGGCTTGCGCATGAAGCCGAAAAACCAGCGCCCGAACGAAAGCCAGATCGCAGTCAAAGTCCACGAACTGTTGAACATGGTGCAACTGGACTGGCTGTCCGACCGCTACCCGGAACAACTCTCCGGTGGCCAACGTCAGCGCATCGCCCTGGCCCGCGCCCTGGCGGTGGAGCCCAAAGTGCTGCTGCTCGACGAACCCTTCGGCGCCCTCGACGCCAAGGTGCGCAAAGAGCTGCGCCGCTGGCTGGCGCGCCTGCACGAAGATATCAACCTGACCTCGGTGTTCGTGACCCACGACCAGGAAGAGGCGATGGAAGTCGCCGACCGTATCGTGGTGATGAACAAGGGCGTGATCGAGCAGATCGGCTCACCGGGCGACGTCTACGAGAACCCGGCCAGCGATTTCGTCTACCACTTCCTCGGCGACTCCAACCGCCTGCACCTGGGGGGCGACCAACACGTGCTGTTCCGCCCCCACGAAGTGTCGCTGTCGCGCCATGAACTGGAAGACCACCATGCCGCCGAAGTGCGCGATATCCGGCCGCTGGGGGCGACCACGCGGGTGACCTTGAAAGTCGAAGGCCAGAGCGAACTGATCGAAGCCGAAGTGGTGAAAGACCACGACAGCCTGATCGGCCTGGCACGAGGCGAGACCTTGTTCTTCAAACCCAAGGTCTGGCAAAAAGCCTAAGTACACTACAACACCCAATGTGGGAGGGGGCTTGCCCCCGATAGCAGTGGATCAGTCACTGAAGATATTGACTGACCCACCGCTATCGGGGGCAAGCCCCCTCCCACATTCAGACTTCTCTCGGCTTCAGATCTCGGCGAGCGACTGGCCCGGAGCGGCGTTCAATCTGCTCTTTGAGCTCGTGCCGCAACCCCAGCAAAAACGCCAACTCCGCCACCACAAACAACGGCCCGACGATCAGCCCCGACACATCATCCACAAACGCCGGCTTCTTGCCTTCGTAGTAATGCCCGACAAACTGAATCACCCAACCCACCACGAACATACCGATGCCGCTGCTCAGCCAGACCGGCGTGCTTTGCGCCGCCAGTACATGCCCGGCCCACACCGACAAGCCCATCAACACGCTCATCAGCACGCCCAGCGCGAGTTCCAGGCGCAGGTAGAACCACGCCGCAAGCAGCGCGACGATCAGTGCCGGCGACAGCCAGAGCCCGGCCAGCGGCCACTCCGGGCGTGAAAGCAACGCGGCGACGGCGACCACGATCAGCGGGATGCCGATAAAGTGGCTGGCGATATTGCGCGGGTCGCGGTGGTAGGCGGCGTATTGACTGAGGTGGTCGACGAGGCTTTTCATTGTTATTCCTCCTGTAGGATGTTTGATCATGCCCTGTCAGCCTTCGCCTAACTGTCAACTGGGCGACAATCTTCGGAGTTCTCATGAACGCAGAGCAATGGCGACCCCGGCTGGCTGCCGGGCACTGGTTCAGCCACTTGCCCGGCGCTTTTCAGCATAGTCTGCTGGTCCATGCGCGGCTGCGGCTGCTGACGGCGGGGCAATACCTGTTCAAGCGCGGTGACCCGCCCTGCGGCTTGTATGCGGTGCTCGACGGCAGTTTGCGGATTAGCGCGGTGAATGAGCAGGGCAAGGAAGCGCTGCTTAGCCTGGTGGAGTCGCCCTACTGGTTCGGTGAAATCTGCCTGTTCGACGGCCTGCCGCGCACCCACGACGCCTGTGCGGTCGGGCCGTGCAGGCTGTTGCAGGTGCCCCAGCAGGCATTGCTCGACATTCTCGATGAAACCCCGCAGTACTGGCGCGACTTGGCCTTGCTGATGAGCCAAAAGTTGCGCCTGAGTTTCATCGGCCTCGAACAGCTCAGCCTGATGCCCGCCTCGGTGCGGCTGGCTCATCGTTTGTTGATGATCATTGAAGGGTACGGCGACATCGAGCCCTCAAAACGCCGCCTGCAGTTACCCCAGGAAGACCTGGCGGCGATGTTGAGCCTGTCGCGCCAGACCACCAACGCCTTGCTCAAGGACCTGCAAGCCCAGGGCATCGTGCGCCTGGGCTATGGCGAGATCGAAATCCTCGATGCACAGCGCCTGCGTGAGGCGGCGCACACCTCAGGGTGTTAGCCTGCAGGTCTGATCAATCGAGGTGTGTTATGCGCGTGCTGTTAGTGGAACATGAATCCGAAGAAGCACAGCGGATGGCCCAGGGTTTGAACGAGGCCGGTTATTCCGTGGAAGTCGCGGCCAACGGCATGGCCGCCCAGCGGCTTGTCGAGGGCAACGAGTACGACCTGGTGATTCTGGACGTGATGCTGCCCGGGCAGAACGCCTGGAAGTTGCAGCAGGCGATTCGGCACAAAGGCGAGACGCCGGTATTGTTTCTGACCAGCCCGGGTGGGATCGAAGACCGTCTGCGCGACTTGGAATTGCATGAAGATGATTATTTACTCAAGCCGTTTGAAGACAAGGCGCTGGTCATGCGCGTGAAAAAACTACTGCGTCGCGATCGCGGGCGCTGATAGATGTGTGGCCTGGGCTCTCGCGATCGCGGGCAAGCCCGGCTGTTAAATGTGGGAGGGGGCTTGCCCCCGATGACAGTGGATCAATTGATGAATGCGCTAGCTGATACACCGCCCCTCCCATAGTTTGATTTTTTAGTTATTAATAAATAGCTTCTTATTCCTTAACGAATATAAACCCCGTCCCTATACTGTCCAGCAACGTTAAACGCTGCAGGAGGGCACACCCATGCACAGCGAATCGATTCGTTACCTGATCGTGCCGGGCTGGCAAGGATCGCCAGAAGATCATTGGCAAACGCATTGGCAGAACAGCCTGCCCAACAGCGCCCGGGTGGAGCAGGCCGATTGGCTGACGCCGCGTCGCGAAGACTGGGTGGCCGCGCTGGCCGAGGCGATCGCCGCCGACAGCACGCCAGTGATTCTGATCGCCCATAGCCTGGGCTGCATCACCGTGGCCCACTGGGCTGCCACTGCCCCGCTGCAATTTTTGCGGCAGGTGCGCGGGGCGTTGCTGGTGGCGCCGGCGGATGTCGAACGCCCGGCCTGTGCCCCCGCGCTGCGTAACTTCGCGCCGATTCCACGCGACCTGCTGCCGTTTCCCAGCCAGGTGGTCAGCTCCGACAACGACAGTGCCGTCAGCGCCCCCAGGGCCATGGAGCTGGCGCGCGACTGGGGCGCTGAAGCCGGCATTTTGTCCGGTGCCGGGCATATCAATGTGAAGTCAGGCCACCAGCGCTGGGAGCAGGGTTTCGCGTATCTCTATCGCCTGCAAAGCCGCCTGGAGCATCACGCCCGGCGCACGGCCTGAACCTTTTTCAACGCCCCGTCCCTGAGCGGATTGGGGGCGGGAGCCTGCCATGAGTCTGCATGAAACCTTCGGTCAGCCGCTGCTGACCTTCCCCGACGCCGAAAAAAGCCCGCTGAGCATCCGCGCCAAGGCACTGGTGTTCGTCGACCCGCGTTCGCGGCAACTGCGCGAAGCGCTGGAACACCTCGCGCCCCGCGCCTTGCCGGTGTTGATCCGTGGCGAGACCGGCAGCGGCAAGGAGTTGCTGGCGCGGCATATCCATCGGGGCAGCGACCGCGCCGGGCTGTTTGTCTCGGTCAATTGCGGCGCGATCAGCCCGACCTACGCCGATGCCGAGCTGTTCGGCTACGCGGCCGGCGCCCACAGTGGCGCGGCGAGCAGCCGGGCCGGCTGGTTCGGCTCGGCCAACGGCGGCACCTTGTACCTGGATGAGATCGGCGACTTGCCGTTGCCGATCCAGGTCAAATTGCTCGCCGCCCTGGAAAACCACGAAGTCACCCGCGTCGGCGCGCAGCAACCAAGCCCGGTGGACGTGCGCCTAGTGGCGGCGACCAGCATCGACCTGGCCCAGGCCGTGGCCGCAGGCAAGTTCAATGAGCGCCTGTTCCACTACCTCAGCGAAGGCCGGTTGGACCTGCCGGCCTTGCGCGAGCGGGTCGGCGACATCCTGCCCCTGGCCGAATACTTCCTCGGCATCTACAGCCAGCGCCTGGACCTGCCGGTGCCGCTGATCAGCGACGCGGCCCAGCGCGTGCTGGAACACCACAGCTGGCCGGGCAATACCCGCGAACTGGAGAACGTCATCCACTTTGCCTTGCTGGTCAGCAGCGGCGACGACATCTTGCCGGAGCATTTGAACCTGCCGACCGCCGGTTCGCCGCTGGAGCAGGTGCAGCGGATATTCGAAAGCGCCAGTGCGGCCGAACGGGAAACCTTGCGCAAATTCCTACATGAACAAAATGGAATATCAACCTGAATAAAAGGTATTGTTCGGGAATAAAAAATCTAGGTATTGTCACTCTCACGCCGCGATAGCACTTCGCTGGCACTCCACACCAATACGGTCGTCAGAGACGCCCCGGAATGTCGATAAGGACACTCATGAAAAAGGTTCTGTTGTTTACCGCACTGGCGGCTGCCCTGACTGCGGGCTTCGCCCAGGCCAACGAAAAGCTGATAGTGGCCGCTACCCCGGTCCCGCACGCCGAGATCCTCGAGCTGGTCAAGCCGACCCTCGCCAAAGAAGGCGTGGATCTGGAAATCAAAGTCTTCACCGACTACGTACAGCCCAACGTGCAGGTGGCCGAGAAGCGTCTGGACGCCAACTACTTCCAGACCCTGCCGTACCTGGAAAACTTCAACAAAGGTAAAGGCACCAACCTGGTCACCGTAGTGGGCGTACACGTTGAACCCTTCGGCGGTTACTCGAAGAAAATCAAAAACATTTCTGAGCTCAAAGATGGCGCCACCGTGGCCATTCCGAACGAAGGCTCCAACAGCGGCCGTGCCCTGTTGCTGCTGCAGAAGGCCGGTGTGATCACCCTGAAAGACCCGACCAATGCGCTGGCGACGCCAAAAGACATTGCCAGCAACCCGAAAAACCTGAAGTTCAAAGAGCTGGAATCAGCCCTGTTGCCACGTGTGCTGGACCAGGTTGACCTGGACATGATCAACACCAACTACGCCCTGGAAGCTGGCCTCAACCCGGCCAGGGACGCGTTGATCATCGAAGACGCCAAATCGCCGTATGTGAACTTCCTGGTGGCGCGCCCGGACAACAAGGACAGCGCTGCTATCCAGAAACTGGCCAAGGCCCTGACCAGCCCGGAAGTCAAAGCGTTCATCGAGAAGAAGTACAACGGCGCAGTCGTGCCGGCGTTCTGATCGAGCGGTAAAACCTTTCAAGGTTTAAACGCCGACGGCTTGCATAGCGTCGGCGTTTTTTTATGGTTGGAATTTGGAATGCGCTCAAAATTGTGGGAGGGGGCTTGCCCCCGATAGCAGTGGTTCAGTCAATGCATCGGTGACTGTCATACCGCTATCGGGGGCAAGCCCCCTCCCACATTTGATTTTTATCTCACAGTGGATTTTCAGCGTTTCACCGCACTCGGGCGTTGATCGCCCTGCGCAATGCCACCAACCATTTCACCAGCTCCTGCGGATCAATCGGTTTCGCTTCGTTCATTGTTCATTCCCTCGAATCACAGACCCCACAACCATAGCCGTCATTGGCCAACCCCGCGAATCTGGCAGCTATCGTGTTGGGCGATATCAATGTGATATTTCGGTATCAAAAATGGACGGTTTATGCCAATAAAGGCCGGGCTACCCGGCGTCTTGAGCGTGGGCATTCGTTTGGCTTCGGAACCATTGGCGTTGGGCGCCATCCATGCACATGGAACCCTGCTAAAAGGTCGTAGTCGCCTACACTCCGGCAAGTTGGCATCACGTAAAGGAGCCTGCATGGGCGGTCACCCTTCGACAGTTATTTTCGCACTTGGCCTGTTGGCGCTGCTGAGCGGCTGCGGCCAGGAAAAAGCCGAGCCCAAGCAGCATGCGCGGGTGTTCGTGCAGACCGTGCAGCCGACTGACTACGCAGTGGCCGTCACGCTGACCGGCGATATCCAGGCGCGGGTGCAAACCGATCTGTCCTTTCGCGTGGGGGGCAAGATCATTCAGCGCATGGTCGATGTGGGCGACCATGTCAGCGCCAAGCAAGTGCTGGCCAAGCTCGACCCCAAGGACTTGCAGAGCAGTGTCGACTCCGCCCAGGCCCAGGTCGTGGCCGAGCAGGCGCGGGTCAAGCAGACCGCTGCCGCGTTCGTGCGCCAGGAAAAACTCCTGCCCAAGGGCTACACCAGCCGCAGCGAATACGACACCGCCCAGGCGGCGTTGCGCAGCAGCCAAAGCGCCCTGGCCGCCGCCCAGGCGCAACTGGCCAATGCCCGCGAGCAACTGGGCTACACCGCGCTGTTCGCCGAGGCCCCCGGGGTGATTACTGCGCGCCAGGCTGAAGTGGGCCAGGTGGTGCAGGCCACCGTGCCAATCTTCAGCCTGGCCCGCGAGGGCGAGCGCGACGCGGTATTCGATGTGTACGAGTCGTTGCTGGTGGAGCCGCCGGCCGATGCGCCGATCACGGTGAGCCTGTTGGATAACCCCAATATCAAGGTCCAGGGCCACGTCCGCGAAGTTACCCCGGCCGTCGCTGCCAATACCGGCACGGTGCAAGTCAAAATCGCTCTGGAGGCCCTGCCCGCGGGCATGCATCTGGGCTCGGTGGTCAGCGCTACCGCCAACGGCCCGGCCAAGCCCAGCATCGAGCTGCCATGGTCGGCGCTGACCAAAGACCTCAGCGACCCCGCTGTGTGGCTGGTGGATGGCGACGGCCTGTCGCAGTTGCGCAAGGTCAGTGTGGCGCGTTACCTCACCGGCAAGGTGATCATCAGTGACGGTCTGCAGGGCGGTGAAAAAGTCGTGGTGGCCGGCGGGCAATTGCTGCACCCCGGCATGCGCGTCGAAATCGCCCAGCCGCCCGACTCGGCCCAGGCCCAAGGAGTGCAACCATGATGCGCCTGACCGGCCTGCTCGCCGCCAGCCTGTTGCTGCTGGCCTGCTCCAAGAACGACCCGCCACCCGAGCCCGTGCGCCCGGTGTTGTCCATGGAAGTGAAAGCCGAAGACCAGGAAACCCTCGGCCGTTTCGCCGGCACCATCCAGGCGCGCTACGAAAGCAACCTGGGGTTCCGCGTGCCCGGGCGCATCGCCCACCGCACCGTGGATGTCGGCGCTGAGGTGGAGAAGGGCGCGGTACTCGCCGTACTCGACCCCACCGATCAGCAGAACCAACTGCGCGCGGTCCAAGGCGACCTCGCCCGCGTGCAGGCGCAGTTCATCAACGCCCAGGCCAGCGCCCGTCGCCAGCAGGCGTTGTTCAACCGTGGCGTCGGCGCCCAGGCCCAGTTGGACGCAGCCCAGACCGACCTGAAAACCACCCAGGCCAGCCTCGACCAGGCACAGGCCTCGGTCAACCAGGCCAAGGACCAGCTCAACTACACCCGACTGCGTACCGACCATGGCGGCATCGTTACCGCCTGGAACGCCGAGGCCGGCCAGGTGGTCAGCGCGGGCCAGCAAGTGGTGACCCTGGCGCGCCCGGACATCAAGGAGGCGGTGATCGACCTGCCCGCCGGCCTCGCCGAGCGCCTGCCGCCCGATGTGGTGTTCCTTGTCGCCGGGCAACTCGACCCCAGCGTGAACACCACTGCCACCGTGCGCGAAATCGAGCCCCAGGCCCAGAGCGCCACGCGCACCCGTCGCGCGCGCCTGACCTTGGCCGACACGCCGGCGGCCTTTCTGCTGGGTACGGCGATCAGCGTGACCTTGAGCTCGGCCATCCCACCGCGCATCGAACTGCCGTTGAGCGCCTTGCAGCAAATCGACGGCAAAACGCGGATCTGGCTGCTGGACACCCAAAGCCGGACCGTGCAGCCGCGTGAAGTCACGGTGCTCAGTCGTGACGCCGACAGCGTTTTGCTCAGCGGCGGGGTCAAGCCCGGTGAGCGCATCATCGTCGCCGGTGTGAACAGCCTGCAACCGGGGCAAACAGTCAAGATCGACGAGGACAGCCCGCGATGAAAGGGAGCTTCAACTTATCCGAATGGGCCCTCAAGCATCAGTCCTTCATCTGGTACCTGATGTTCGTCGCGCTGCTGATGGGCGTGTTTTCCTACAAGAACCTGGGTCGTGAGGAAGACCCTTCGTTCACCATCAAAACCATGGTGATCCAGACCCGCTGGCCGGGCGCGACCCAGGAAGAAACGCTCAAACAGGTGACCGACCGCATCGAGAAAAAACTCGAAGAACTCGACGCCCTCGACTACGTGGACAGTTACACCCGGCCCGGTGAGTCCACGGTGTTTGTGTACCTCAAGGACACCACCAGCGCCAAGGCGATCCCCGAGATCTGGTACCAGGTGCGCAAGAAGATCGACGATATTCGCGGCAGCTTCCCCCAGGGCTTGCAGGGGCCGTCGTTCAACGATGAGTTCGGTGACGTGTTCGGCTCGGTGTACGCCTTTACCAGCGACGGCCTGTCGATGCGCCAGCTGCGCGACTACGTGGAGCAGGCGCGCGCCGAGATCCGTGCGGTGCCGGGCCTGGGCAAGGTCGAGCTGATCGGCCAGCAGGACGAAGTGATTTACCTGAATTTTTCCACGCGCAAACTCGCGGCCCTGGGGATCGACCAGCGCCAGGTGGTGCAGAGTCTGCAGGCGCAGAACGCAGTGACCCCGGCCGGGGTGATCGAAGCCGGGCCGGAGCGCATTTCCGTGCGGACGTCCGGGCAGTTCGCCTCGGAAAAAGACCTGGCCAACGTCAACCTGCGCCTCAATGACCGCTTCTATCGCCTGGCGGACGTCGCCGACATCAGCCGTGGCTACGTTGACCCGGCGACGCCAATGTTCCGTTTCAACGGCAAGCCGGCGATCGGTTTGGCGATCGCGATGCAGAAGGGCGGCAATATCCAGTCGTTCGGCGAGGCCCTGCACACGCGCATGGACGAACTGACCGCCGACCTGCCGGTGGGCGTTGGCGTCTACAAGGTCTCCGACCAGGCGGAAGTGGTGCAAGAGGCCGTCGGCGGCTTCACCAGCGCGCTGTTCGAAGCGGTGGTGATCGTGCTGGTGGTGAGCTTTATCAGCCTCGGCCTGCGTGCCGGGCTGGTGGTGGCGTGCTCGATCCCGCTGGTGCTGGCGCTGGTGTTCGTGTTCATGGAATACAGCGGCATCACCATGCAGCGCGTGTCCCTGGGGGCGCTGATCATCGCGCTCGGTTTGCTGGTGGACGACGCGATGATCACCGTGGAGATGATGATCACGCGCCTGGAAAAAGGCGAAACCAAGGCACAGGCGGCGACCTACGCCTACACCTCCACCGCGTTCCCGATGCTCACCGGCACCTTGGTGACCGTGGCCGGGTTTGTGCCGATCGGCCTCAACGCCAGTTCGGCGGGCGAGTACACCTTCACCCTGTTCGCGGTGATTGCCGTGGCGATGCTGGTGTCGTGGGTGGTGGCGGTGCTGTTTGCGCCGGTGATCGGCGTGCATATCCTCAGCGCCAACGTGAAACCCCACAGTGCCGAACCGGGGCGCATCGGCCGCGCTTTCAATGGCGGCATGCTGTGGGCCATGCGCAACCGCTGGTGGGCCATCGGCATCACCGTGGCGCTGTTCGCGGCGTCGGTGTTTTCCATGCAGTTTGTGCAGAACCAGTTCTTCCCGTCGTCGGACCGCCCGGAGATCCTCGTCGACCTCAACCTGCCGCAAAACGCCTCGATCAACGAAACCCGCAAAGCCGTCGACCGCCTCGAAGCGATCATCAAGGACGACCCGGATATCGAGCGCTGGAGCACTTACATCGGCCAGGGCGCGATCCGTTTCTACCTGCCCCTCGACCAACAACTGGAAAACCCCTACT
Source organism: Pseudomonas sp. GW704-F2 (assembly GCF_059423025.1). NCBI lineage: Bacteria > Pseudomonadati > Pseudomonadota > Gammaproteobacteria > Pseudomonadales > Pseudomonadaceae > Pseudomonas > Pseudomonas sp. GW704-F2. Next base: position 61,814 of record NZ_JBWKXO010000017.1, read on the forward strand.
ACGCGCAGTTGGTGATCGTCAGCAAGGGCCTGAAGGCGCGCGGCGAGTTGATCGCGCGCCTGCAAAAACGCCTGCGTGAGGATTTCGTCGGCGTCGGCAGCTTTGTGCAGCCGCTGGAGATGGGCCCGCCGGTGGGGCGGCCGATCCAGTACCGCGTCTCCGGCAAAGACACTGACCAGGTGCGCAAGCACGCCATCGAACTGGCGACCTTGCTGGACAAGAACCGCCACCTGGGCGAGATCATTTACGACTGGAACGAACCGGGCAAAGTCCTGCGCATCGAGATTGCCCAGGACAAGGCGCGGCAGTTGGGCTTGTCTTCCGAAGACGTGGCGCAGTTGATGAACAGCGTGGTCAGCGGCGCGTCGGTGACTCAGGTGCATGACGATATCTACCTGATCGACGTGGTCGGCCGCGCCGAAGATGCCGAGCGCGGCACGCCGGAAACCTTGCAGAACCTGCAGATCGTCACGCCCAACGGCGTCTCGATTCCGCTGCTGGCTTTCGCCACTGTGCGTTATGAGCTGGAGCAACCGCTGGTGTGGCGCCGCGACCGCAAGCCGACCATCACCCTCAAGGTGGCGGTGCGCGACGCGATGCAGCCGACCGATCTGGTCAAACAGCTCAAGCCCGAGATCGATGCGTTCAACGCCGGCCTGCCGGTGGGCTACAAGGTCGCCACCGGCGGCACCGTGGAAGAAAGCAGCAAGGCCCAGGGCCCGATTGCCAGCGTGGTGCCGTTGATGCTGTTTTTGATGGCGACCTTCCTGATGATCCAGCTGCACAGCGTACAGAAGATGTTCCTGGTGGCCAGCGTCGCGCCGCTGGGGCTGATCGGCGTGGTGCTGGCGCTGGTCCCCACCGGCACGCCCATGGGCTTCGTGGCGATCCTTGGCATTTTGGCGCTGATCGGCATCATCATCCGCAACTCGGTGATCCTGGTGACGCAAATCGAGGAATATGAACTGGCCGGCTACACGCCGTGGGATGCGGTGGTGCAAGCCACCGAACACCGGCGCCGGCCGATCCTGCTGACGGCGGCTGCGGCGAGCCTGGGCATGATCCCGATTGCGCGGGAAGTGTTCTGGGGGCCGATGGCCTACGCGATGATCGGCGGGATCATCATTGCCACGCTGCTGACGCTGTTGTTCCTGCCGGCGCTGTATGTGGCCTGGTACAAGATTCGCGAACCGAAGCCGGAACATCAGGAAGAACGCGGTTAAAAATGTGGGAGGGGGCTTGCTCCCGATAGCGGTACTTCAGTTGGCGCAACTTTGACTGACCCAGCGCTATCGGGAGCAAGCCCCCTCCCACATTTGGAATGTATTGTCAGGCGGTTATTCAGGTTTTGCGCCAGACGCTGGCCAACCAGGGCTGCTGCTCGCGGGGTAGTCCGGCTGGGCGATAGTAGTGCTCCAGTTCCACAAAACCGGCGGCGGTCAGCAACGATTGCCACGCTTCCAAGTCGTGATAAGACCCATATCGCGGCCCATTCCAGCCTTCGCGGTTGTCACCGCGTGGATTGGAACTGAACAACACCCCGCCCGGTTTCAGCGCGCCATGCAGTTGCTTGAGCACACGCGGCAGTTCCTGCTTGGGAATGTGAAACAGCACCGCATTGGCAAAGATCCCGTCGAAGCGTGCGTTGGGTAGGTCCAGCTTCAAGAAGTCCTGCTGCAGCACCTCGCAGCCGCTGTCTTCGCGCGCCATCTGCGCAAAGCGCTCGGAGCCGTCGAGGCCCACGGCGATGTGGCCCATGCGCGTAAAGGTCTGCAAATCCCGCCCCGGCCCGCAGCCGAAGTCCAGCACGGTAAACGGCGCCGCGCCCCGGATATGCCGCAGCAGCGCGTCGATGTTCTGGCTCACATCGTGATCGCGGGTGCCTTCACGGAAGTCCTCGGCCACGCTGTTGTAGTGGTCGAGGGTGGTGGCGGTGATCTGGTTGAGGTCGTCGGGGGCGAGTTTCATGGGGAGGCGCTTTGGAGGTGAAGTGCTGACTATATCCCATGTCCAGTTGACTGCCCCCTGAGACGGCTCTTCATTTGATGACTGCGCTTGAATTAATCAGTGAAATTTACGGAGTAGTACGACTCATTGGATAGGATTTGTATACTCCGTAAAGAGGTCATCAAGATGTAACTGTATTTGGGTTGGGGGATGTTGTTAACGGTAGTTGTTGAATTTTGCCGGTGAAGCGGAGTTGCCGCTGCATCGCCAAGCGTGACGGCGGCCAGCGCCAACACCAGCGTCGCGCACCTGGCGCAGGTGGTTATAGTAGACATGGTATTCGCTCCTTGATTCGTCGCAAACGGTGTCGAGCCGATTAAACCTGCATAACCCCCCTCCAACAACTGTCAACCTTGACAGGTCCAAACGAGTGCTCAGCGCGCCAACCGATCCCGACCCAACGATGGCCTACGCGATGATTGACGGGGTCATCATCGCCATGCTGCTGACGCTGTATGTGGCTTGGTACAAGATTCGCGAACCGAAGCAGGGCAGTTGAAAATGTGGGAGGGGGCTTGTATTACCAGGCCGTGACCGTCGAGGCCCGTGGCGATATGGTTCATGCGCGTAAAGGCGTACCCTGAAGTAACGTCAGTATTGGACAAGCGATCTATAGAAAGTGCTAGCTTTCCAGTTAAAGATCGCTCCTTTGTTGAATGCGAAGGAGTTGTTAACGGTAGTTGTTGAATATTGCCCGTGAAGCGGAGTTGCCGCTGCATCGCCAAGCGTGACGGCAGCCAGCGCCAACACCAGCGTGGCGCACCTGGCGCAGGTGGTTATAGCGGACATGGTATTCGCTCCCTGATCTGTCGCAAACGGTGTCGAGCCGATTAAAGCTGCATAAACCCCCTCCAACAACTGTCAACCTTGACAGGTCCAAACGAGTGCTCAGCGCGTGTTCAGCCCCCGCGCTTTGTGGATTAATCACAGTGATGAGTAAGGGTGGGGGTGGGAGCCCACTCACACTACATGTCAGTCAGTGTCTATTTGTATTGGAGCTTCTGTGTAAACACATTATTACCCCAGTTAAAGATCGCTCCTTTGTTGAACGTGAAGGAGTTGTTAACGGTAGTTGTTGAATATTGCCCGTGAAGCGGAATTGCCGCTGCATCGCCAAGCGTGACGGCGGCCAGCGCCAACACCAGCGTGGCGCACCTGGCGCAGGTGGTTACAGTGGACATGGCATTCGCTCCCTGATCCGTCGCAAACGGTGTCGAGTCGATTAAACCTGCATAAGCCCCCTCCAACAACTGTCAACCTTGACAGGTCCAAACGAGTGCTCAGCGCTTGTTCAGCCCCCGTGCCAAGCGGTCTCCGCCCAGCTGAATCACCGCCACCAGCAGCACCAGCAGCACAATCACCGTGAGCATGATCTGCGTATCAAAGCGCTGATAACCATAGCGGTAGGCAATATCCCCCAACCCGCCTGCACCAATCGCCCCAGCCATGGCCGAGGAGTTGATCATGGTCACCAGGGTGATGGTGAACCCGCCGACGATCCCCGGTAGCGCTTCGGGCAACAGTACGTGCCAGATGATGTGCCAGCGCCGGCAGCCCATGGCTTGTGCGGCTTCGATCAAGCCGTGGTCGACTTCGCGCAGGCTCACTTCGGCGATGCGCGCAAAGAACGGCGTCGCGGCGATGGTCAGCGGCACTACCGCCGCCCACACGCCGTAGGTGGTGCCGACGATCAGCCGGGTGAACGGGATCAGCGCCACCATCAGGATCAGAAACGGAATCGAGCGGAACAGATTGACGAACGCCCCCAGCACCCGGTTCAGCGCCGGAGCCTGGTAGATGCCGCCCTTGTCGCTGGTGACCAGGAACACCGCCAGCGGAATCCCCACCAGCAACGCGATCAGCGACGACACGCCGACCATCAACAGCGTGTCGATGGCGCCCTGCACTAAACGATCAAACCACATAACCCAACACCTCCACCTGTTGTGCCCAATGCCCGGCGCGGCTGCGCAGTGTGTCGGGGTCATGGGGCGAGCCATTCACCGCCAGCAGCAATTGCCCCAGGGCATGTCCCTGAATCCGTTCCACGCCGCCTTGCAGCAAGCGCACGCGCCCGCCGAGGGCGCCGAACAGCGCGGCCAGGTCGGGTTCATCGGTGGCGCTGCCGGTGAACTGCAAGCGCAGTACCAGCGCGGCGTCAGCCGAGGCCGGCGTGGGTTGCAGGCGGCTTTGCAGTTCTTCCGACAGGCCGTGTTGCAGCGGCGCCAGCAGGGTTCGGCTGACCTCATGCCGCGGGTTGCCGAATACTTCCCACACCGGGCCTTGCTCGACGATGCGCCCGTGTTCGAGCACCACCACGCGGTCGCAGATCTCGCGAATCACCGCCATCTCATGGGTGATCAACACGATGGTCAGGCCCAGCCGTTGGTTGATCTCGCGCAGCAGGCCGAGGATCGATTGGGTGGTCTCCGGGTCGAGGGCCGAGGTGGCCTCGTCGCACAGCAGAATCTCTGGGTCGTGGACCAGCGAACGGGCGATGCCCACGCGCTGTTTCTGCCCGCCGGAGAGTTGCGCCGGGTAGGCCTTGTGCTTGTCCTTCAGGCCCACCAGCTCCAGCAGTTCACGCACCTTCTGCTCGCGCTGCAACTTGGGGACGTCGGCGACTTTGAGCGGCAACTCGACGTTCTGCCACACGGTCTTGGCCGACATCAGGTTGAAGTGCTGGAAGATCATGCCGATGCGCCGCCGCAGCGCCACCAGGCGGTCTTCGTCGAACGCGCCGATGTCGACCTGATCGATCAGCACGCGCCCGCTGCTGGGCTGTTCCAGGCGGTTGATGGTGCGGATCAGCGACGACTTGCCGGCGCCGCTGCGGCCGATGATGCCGAACACTTCGCCGCGCTGGATCGCCAGGTCGATGCCTTGCAGCGCGTGTACCGTGCCGTCATAGGTCTTGCCCAGGTTGATAAAACGCACATGGGCGCGGTTGAGGTGCGGATGCAGTTCAGTCTGCTCGGCGTTCCTGGGTGGTGTGCCCAGGTCGCGCAGTTGGATGTTGGCGGCCGTCATGTTCAACCTTCCCAGCCGACTTGGTAGAGCTTGCCGAGGGATTTATCCAGGGCGGCGCGCACCACCGGCGAGTGTTGGTAGAGGTCGACGAACTTGATCACCCGCGGGTCGGTTTTGGCTTTCGGCTGGATCACGAACTGGATCACGTATTCCGGGTGGTCGAGGCCGTCGAACAGCAGCGCCGACTCGGCATCGAAGGTCTTGGACAGGCGGATATACGCCGGATAACCCTGCACCAGATCCGCATCGTCATACGCGCGCACCAACTGCACGGCCTCGACTTGCAGGATCTTGAGCTGCTTCGGGTTGGCGATGATGTCTTCTTCGGTGGCCTTGTAACCCACGCCCGGCTTGAGCGTGATCAGCCCCGCCTTGGCCAGCAGTTGCAGGCCGCGCCCGCTGTTGATCGGGTCGTTGGCAATCGCCACGCTGGCGCCTTGGGGCAGCTCGTTGAAGCTTTTGTATTTTTTCGAATACAGCCCGACGTTGTTGATGATGCCCGGCGCATACGGCACCAGATCAAACCCGGCGGCGGCCTTGGCGTTTTCCAGGAAGGGGATGTGCTGGAAGTAGTTCACGTCGATATCGCCGGCGGCCAGGCTGACGTTGGGCGCGATCCAGTCGGTGAACTCCACCAGCTCGACGTTCAAACCTTGCTTGCCGGCCTCGGCCACGGCGGCTTCCAGGGGAATCGCGAAGGCCGCGGTGGTGCCGACTTTCAGCGGCGCGTCGGCGGCGAACAGCGTCGAACTGAACAACCCGAAGGCCAGGGCCAGGGCTTTGACTGGGTGGGACAACAGGGTCTTTTTCATAATCGAGTTCCAGTCATAAGTGATGGGTGCAAACAATAGAGATCCCATGTGGGAGGGGGCTTGCCCCCGATTGCGGTGGTTCAGCAAACGATGCAGGTGACTGAACCACCGCTATCGGGGGCAAGCCCCCTCCCACATTTTTCGATCAGTGGCGGTAGGTGGAGCCGGTGTGTTGTTCGGGCAGACGGGCGCTGGCGTGGAAGACTTTTTCCCGCAGCGTTCCGGTGTCGTAAGCGGTCTTGTACGACCCACGCCGCTGCAACTCCGGCACCACCAGGTCGATGAAGTCCACATAGCTTTCCGGAGTGACGATGCGTGTGAGGTTGAAGCCATCCAGCCCGGTTTCAGCGACCCAGGACTCCAACTCGTCCGCCACTTGCTCGGGCGAGCCGACCACGGTGATGTAGCGCCCGCCGAGGGCGTGCTGCTCGAGCAATTTGCGGCGGGTCCAATCGTTGTTCTGCAGGTGCTGGGTGGCGGACTGGATCGCGTTGCTCTTCACGTACTGGATCGGTTCGTCGAGGGCGTACTGGGAAAAATCGATCGCCGTGGACGCCGAAAAATGCGCCACGCCGGCTTCCGCGCTGGCATAGCTCAGGTACTCGGCGTGCTTGGCCCAGGCCAGTTCCTCAGTGGCGCCAACGATCACGTTGAGGCCCATGAACACCTTGATGTCGTGCGGGTTGCGCCCGGCCGCCACGGCGCTGGCGCGCACCTTGTCCACCTGGAGCCGGGTGCTGGCCTTGTCCCGCCCGCTGATGAACACGCACTCGGCATGCCGCCCGGCGAACACCAGGCCACGCGCCGAAGTGCCAGCCTGGAACAGCAGCGGTGTGCGTTGCGGCGACGGTTCGCACAGGTGATAACCCTCCACCTGGTAGAACTCACCGTGGTGCTCGACTTTGTGCACCTTGCCCGGCTGCGCATACACCCGCGCCTGCGGATCGTTGAGCACGGCGTCGTCTTCCCAGCTGCCTTCCCAGAGTTTGTACAGCACCTGCAGATACTCATCGGCCTGGTCGTAGCGTCGGTCATGTTCGACCTGTTCGGTCAGGCCCATGGCCTTGGCGGCGCTGTCGAGGTAGCCGGTGACGATGTTCCAGCCGACCCGACCACGGCTCAGGTGGTCGAGGGTGGACATGCGCCGGGCGAACAGATACGGCGGCTCGTAGGTCAGGTTGGCGGTCAGGCCGAAACCGAGGTGTTGGGTCACGGCGGCCATGGCCGAGAGCAGCAGCAACGGGTCGTTGACCGGCAGTTGGATCGACTCTTTGAGCGGCACGTCGATGGCGTCCTGGTACACGTCGTAGACGCCGACGATATCGGCAATGAACAACCCGTCGAACAGCCCGCGCTCCAGGGTTCGCGCCAGGTCGGTCCAATACTCGAGGGTTTTGTACTGGGTGGACGTGTCCCGCGGGTGCGTCCACAAGCCGTGATTGATATGCCCGATGCAGTTCATGTTGAAGGCATTGAGCAGGATTTTTTTCTTCGCCATTCAGATGGTCCCCCGCAGTGGCGGGTTTTCATCGTTGAGGTAGTAATTACCCACGGCGTGGTATTTCCAGCGCACCGGGTCGTGCAGGGTATGCACGCGGGCGTTGCGCCAGTGGCGATCGAGGCCGTGCTCGGCCAGGGTCGCCTGGCTGCCGGCCAGTTCGAACAGGGTGCTGCCGGCCGCCAGGGAAATTTCGGTACTCAGGGCGCGTGCTTCGGCGACCGCGATCGAGGCGGCGGCCACGGTCTCGGCGTGGCTGTCGGCCTGGGCGCGGTCGAGAAACGCGCCCGCGCGCTCCAGCAAGGCTTCGGCGGCGTGCAGGCGAATGCTCAAGTGGCCGAAGCTCTTCAGCGTCAGTGGGTCTTCGCTGGCCTTGTCGCTGCCGGAGTCGATCCACGGGCGGGTCTTGGTGCGTACAAAGTGCAGCGCGTCCTCGAAGGCGGCGCGGGCGATGCCGGTGTCGATGGCGGCGTGGAGGATCTGCGCCAGCGGGCCGACGGTGGTCGGGCGTTCGAAGGCGCTCTGGAACGGGAGCACGTCGTGCGCTGCGACCCGCACGTTGTCGAACACCACCGAACCGCTGCCGGTGGTGCGCTGGCCGAAGCCGCTCCAGTCGTCGATCACCGTCAGGCCCGTGCTGTCGCGGGGCACGAAGGCCAGGTGCTGGATGCCGTTCTCGTCCACCACGGAGGTCGGGATGCGTTGCGCGTAGATCGCGCCGGTGGCGTAGAACTTGCGGCCATTGATCCGAAAGCCGTCGCCGTCGCGGGTGAGGCGGGTCACGCGGTCGTGGGCGGTCTTGGTGCCCAGTTCCGCCAGGGCGTTGCCGAAGCGCTGGCCGGCCAACACCTCGGCGTACAGGCGTTGTTGCTGCGCGGGGCTGCCGTTCACGCGCAGCACTTCGAGGGCGTAGAAATGGTTTTGCGGGATCTGGCCCAGCGAGGCGTCGGCCTGGGCGATCAGCGCGATGACCTTGGTCAGGGTGACGTTGGACACGCCAGCGCCGCCATAGGCTTTCGGCACGCTGATGCCCCACAGGCCGGAGCGCGAAAATACGTCCAGTTCGGGCAGCGGCAGGCGGCGCTCGCGGTCGCGCTGGGCGCTGTCGCGGCGCAGGTCTTCAGCCAGGTCGCTGGCGACAATCAGGGCTTGTTCGTCGCTGGTGATGAGCGCGACGTGGGTAGATAAAGTCATCGGTGTTCTCCAGAAGCGCGTGGAAAAAGTGTTCTGGGCGGTTAAATCCAGGAGTGACGAGCCGGCAATGTGCCGTTCAGGCGATAAGCGCCCACCGCGTGATACTTCCAGCGCACCGGGTCGTGCAGGGTGTGGACCCGGGCATTGCGCCAGTGGCGGTCGAGGTTGAATTCGGCGAGGGTGGCGCGGCTGCCGGCCAGTTCGAAGAGTTTTTCGCTGGCCAGCAGCGACACTTCGGTGGTCAACACCTTGGCCTCGGCCACGGCAATCGAGGCGCGTGCAGCGGACTGCGCGGTGATCGGCGCGGCGCTGACCTGGTCCAGCACCTGGCCGGCCTTGCGCAGCAGGGCTTCGGCGGCGTGCAGTTCGATCTTCAATTTGCCGATGTCGGCGATCACATACAGGTCATCGCTGGCGCGTTCGACCTTGGCGTCGATCCACGGGCGTGAGCGCTCGCGGACGAACGCAATGGTGTCATCCAGCGCGCCACGGGCAATGCCGGCATCTATGGCCGCCTGGATCAATTGCGAGACCGCGCCCTGGATATTCGGGCTTTGGCCGAGGCGCCAGTTTTCGACCACCAGCTCTGCGTCCACCGGCACCCGGTCGAGCAGCACGGTGCCGCTGGCGGTGGTGCGTTGGCCGAAGCCGGACCAGTCGTCGACGATGCGCAGTCCTTGCGTGCCACGGCGCACAAATGCCATGACCTGCTTGCCGTCGTCGTTCAGCGCCTTCACCGCGACCCAATGGGCGAACAGGGCGCCGGTGGAGTAGAACTTCTGGCCGCTGATCACATAACCGTCGCCTTCGGCGCTGATCCGCGCCTTGAGCTCCAGGGTGTTTTTGGTGCCGCGCTCCGGGCCGCCGTTACCGATGCGCCAGCCGTCGAGCACGCTCTGGAACAGCTGTTTTTCTGGCGCTCGGTGGCCGCGCCCAGCAGCAGGTGCAGGATGCCGAAATGGTTCTGCGGGATCTGCCCGAGGGCCGGGTCGGCCGCGCTGATGATCGCGAAGACTTCGGCCAGGGTGGTGAACGACACCTGCGGGCCGCCGTACTCGCGGGGAATGGAAATACTGCCCAGACCACTGCGGGTGAATTGCTCGATCTGCGCCCAGGGCAGCTTGCGCTGCTGGTCGCGCTTGGCGGCCTGTACGCGCGCGGCCTGGGCCAACTCATGGGCCGCGCTCAGCGCTTGGGCATCGTTGCGCAGCACAACGGCCGGCAACAGCAGGGGAGCGACGTCCAGATCACTCTGGGGGGGTGTTAGAGCCAAGTTAGACATCAGCGCCGCTCCTTGGCTGCACGTAATGCCCTGGCGTTCTGCACCGGGGTAATTCTGACCATACCGACCTCGCATTCAATGAAATGGAAACAAAACAATCAGGAATGTCCGGTGGTCCGGTTTATATACCCTAAACGTGTTAAATATTTAAATAAACTAACTTTTAGGAATATGCATAGAAGGGCCGTTACCCACGCTTCAGGGGCGACGCGGTTGATAGATCTGCGCGGCGCTGGAAGGGCGCTTCGGCGTCGCCGGCACATAGGCGGCGATGCGCAGTGTGCGGGCCGGCGCCCAGCGTGAGTTATTGCCCACCCGATCGAGAATGCAGTACGTGACGTCCAGCCGGCTGTCGTCGCCGGCTTCGATGATGATCGCCGACGGCACCCACACCTGCACCGCGATGCCGACGGCTCGGGCCTGGATTTTCGGCAGGTCCAGGCGCGCATCGCCCCAGCGCAGGGTGATGGCGTCGCCGCGGGTCATGTTCAGGTAGGGTTCGATGGTCAGCGGAATACCGCGCCGCACCTGGCTGCTGTTGACGCCGTAGCGACGAATCATGTCGGGCAGGCCCACAGGGGCGAGGTTCTGGTTTTCGTCGCTGTACAGCGCGCTCGGTTGGCCGCCCGGGTAGTTGGTCTTGACCTGCACCGTGGTCACCGCTGAGCGTGCGGGGCCGTGGCCGATCTGCATGACCTGGTAGTGAACCCGCGCATGGCCGTCCTGCACAAAGCTTTCCGGCACCCGCAGTTGGGTGGCGGTGCCGACCTTGCACGCGGTGATACGCCGCGAGTCGGCAAAGCAGTTGTTCCAGAACAGCTCGATCAGGTCACCCTCATCCATGCCGGGGTAGGGCGCGATGTCGACTTGCAGCTGTGTGGCGGCCAGGGCGTTGATGCCGTTGCCAAGTGCCTGGGGCAGGGTCGGGGCAGTGAGCAGGGCCGGGGTTGCGGTGCGCGTCATAGTAATCTCCTTGATGCAGCCAGCAGCAATCGTTCCGGACCCTTGGCGCGGGAACGCGACGGGGGCCGAAAGGAACGATTCAGTGAAAAGCCGGGATAGGATCCAATCCTCTGGGCGCTAGATAAGAGCGTTGGCCGGAGGGCGTCAATGGCGGCAAAAGGCTAAACGGCGGGTTTGGGACGATTCAGAACGGTCTGACTGGGCGCGGGAATTTCGGGGGGGGCGCGGGGGCTGTTTTACCCAGGCAGGCCGGGCGTGTGCGGGAGCGGGCTCCCCCACACGCGTTGTGCTGCCGGTGGGCGCGCGTCAATGCGCGAGAAACTTGCTCAGGAACTGTTTCGTGCGTTCTTCCCTGGGGTTGGCGAACAACGCCTTGGCCTCGCCTTGCTCCACGATCACCCCTTTGTCGAAGAAGATCACCCGGTTGGCGACATCCCGGGCAAAGCTCATTTCGTGGGTGACGATCACCATGGTGCGGTTTTCTTCGGCCAGGCTGCGAATGGTCGCCAGCACTTCGCCCACCAGTTCCGGGTCGAGGGCCGAGGTGGGTTCGTCGAACAGGATCACCTCCGGCTCCATGGCCAACGCCCGGGCAATCGCCACGCGCTGTTGCTGGCCGCCGGAGAGGCGCCGGGGGTAGGCGTCTTCCTTGCCGGCCAGGCCGACCCGCGCCAACAGCGTGCGGCCCAGGGCGGTCGCGGCCTCGCGGGGCATCTTCTTGACCACGATCGGGCCTTCGATGACGTTTTCCAGCGCGGTGCGGTGCGGGAACAGGTTGAAGTTCTGGAACACAAAACCCACGTGCTGGCGCAGGCGCCGCACCAGGCCCTGTTGCTGGTTGAGCGGCTTGCTGCTGTCGATCTCGATGTCACCGACCTTGATGCGACCGCTGGTGGGGGTTTCGAGGAAGTTCAGGCAGCGCAGGAACGTGGTCTTGCCGGAGCCGCTGGGGCCGATGATGGCGACGACTTCGCCTTCCTTGACCTCCAGGTCGATGCCGTTGAGCACCACCTGGCCGTTGAATTGTTTGGTCAGTTTTTCAACCACGATCATGCTTCAAGACTCCAGGTCGTGCCGGTTGACCCGGTCTTCCAGACGATTTTGAAAATGCGCCAGGATGCTTGCCAGGACCCAGTAGATCAGGGCGGCGGACAGATACATGGTGAAGATTTCGAAGGTGCGCGCCGACACCAGTTGCGCCTGGCGGAACAGCTCGGGCACCTGGATGGTGGCCGCCAGCGCGGTGTCCTTGACCAGCGAAATAAAGCTGTTGCCCAGCGGCGGCAACGCGGTACGCATCGCTTGCGGCAGGATGGCCCGGCGCAGGGTCTGCGCGCGGGTCATGCCGATACTGGCCGCGGCTTCCCACTGGCCGCGCTCGATGGACGCGATGGCGGCACGCAGGATTTCACAGGCGTAGGCGGCCATGTTCAGCGAGAAGCCGATCATGGCGGCCGGGATCGGGTCCAGCTCGATGCCCACTTGCGGCAAGCCGTAGTAGATCAGGAACAGTTGCACCAGCAGGGGCGTGCCGCGAAAGAACGACACGTAGACGCGAGCGACGCCGCGCAGCAGCATGAAGCGCGACAGGCGCATCAAGGCCAGGCCGAAGCCCAGCAGCAAGCCGAAAAACATCCCGCCGAGGCTGAGGATTACCGTGAAATACGCGCCCTTGAGCAGAAAGGGCGCGGAGTCCAGCGCGAGTTGGAAACCTGCTTCCATTATTGAGTGACGTCAGCGTTGAAGTACTTCTCGGACAGCTTCTTCAGGGTGCCGTCGGCGCGCAGTTTGTCGAGCGCCTTGTTCACGGCCTCGAGCAATTCCGGCTCGCCTTTGCGCAGGGCAATACCGGCTTCCTGGCGGGAGAAGGCGTCGCCGGCGGCGGCAGTGTCCTTGGCTTTCTTGGCGTATTCGAGTGCGGCGAGGCGGTCGATCAGAATCGCGTCGATGCGGCCGATGCGCAGGTCCTGGAACTTGGTAGGGTCATCGTTGTAGGTCTTGATGATGGCTTTGGGCTGATTGTCCTTGAGCCATTGTTCGTAGTTGGTGCCCAGGCCCACGCCGACTTTCTTGCCGGCCAGGTCGTCGGCGGTCTTGATGGTGTCGACGTTTTTGGCCAGGGTCAGGGCCTGGATACCGGAGACGGTATAAGGCTTGGAAAAGTCGTACTTCTTCTTGCGCTCTTCGGAGATGGTCACTTGGTTGACGACCGCATCCAGGCGCTTGGATTCCAGGGCGGCGAGGATGCCGTCCCATGGCGTGGCCTGCAGTTTGACCTTGACGCCCAGCTCCTTGGCCAGCGCCTCCGACAGCTCGACCTCGAAACCGCTGAGCTTGCCGCTTTCGTCGACAAAGCTGAACGGTGGGTAAGTGCCTTCGAGACCGATCTTGATCTCACCGGCTTTCTTGATGTTGCCCAACTGTTCGCCGGCCACGGCCTGGCCCAACAAACCAGCGCCGAGGGCCAGGCCCAGTGTGCCGACCAGCAATGTGCGACGGAATACAGAAATAGTCATGAAGAGCCCCTGTGTTGTTATGTTGAGCGAAGCAGGTGACGCGGTAGACGTATCCTGCCTTAAAGCGCGTAGCGCGTCTTCGCCTACGGCGCGATGATAAAGCCGGTTTTTAAGACTTGAAAATAATATAAATCTAAATTTATATTCTATTTTTGAACATGCACTCAATCCAATTGTGGGAGGGGGCTTGCCCCCGATAGGGCCGTGTCAGCTTATGCATGTATCACTGACCCACCGCTATCGGGGGCAAGCCCCCTCCCACATGTTGATCCCTGTTTATTCAGTTAAATACGGCGTTGTAAGCAAACAACGCCGGCGCCCCACCGGTATGCAGGAAAATGATCGGGCCATCCTCAAAGCGCTGACGCCCGATACCGTCCAGCAAGCCGGCCATGGCCTTGCCAGTGTAGACCGGGTCGAGCAGCAAGCCTTCCTGGCTCGCCAATAGCTTGACCGCTGAAAGGGTGCCGGCGTTCGGTTCACCATAACGCGGGCCGAAGTATTCGTCCCACAGGATCACCTTGAAGGCCTCGGGGATGTCCACACCGAGCAACGCGGCGGTGCGCTCGGCCAGGCCCTGCACTTTCGGGCACTGCGCTTCTTCAGTGCGCGATACGGTGATGCCGATCACTGGCAACTGCGGCAGCACTTCGCTCAACGCCAGGGCCAGGCCGCTGTGGGTGCCCGCACTGCCCGAGGCCAAGACCACGGCGGCGAATTCCAGACCGCTGTCCTCGATCTGCGCGGCCAGTTCCAGCCCGGCCCGCACATAACCCAGGGCGCCGAGCGCGTTGGAACCGCCGATGGGCACCAGGTACGGCTTCTTGCCGTTGCTGCGCAGGCGATCGGCGAGGGCGTTGAGCTGGTCGTCGGCGTTGTCGAGGTTCTCTACCAACTCGACCTTGGCGTCGAACAGGTCCAGCAGCAGACGGTTGCCGTTGCCGAGGTAGTTGGGGTCTTCGGTGCCGGTGGGGTTTTCCAGCAGGGCGACGCAGCCCAGGCCCAGCTTGGCGGCCAGCGCGGCGGTCTGGCGCACGTGGTTGGACTGGATGGCCCCGGCGGTCACCAGGGTATCGGCGCCCTGGGCGATGGCATCGGCCGCCAGGTATTCGAGTTTGCGCAGCTTGTTGCCGCCCATGGCCAGCGGTGTGGTGTCGTCGCGCTTGACGTAGATGTCCCTGCCCAGCCAGGTCGACAGCCGCTCGAGTTTTTCCAGGGCAGTGGCGCCGCCCAGCAGTTCCAGGCGGTTAAAACGGTCGAGCTGTTGTTTGATCATGGCTACGCACGGTTGCTAAGTGATGGGGCGACTATAGGCAGGCACTTTTCATCGGGCAACCGCCAATCGTTTATGCTTGATGGTTCTTAGCATCGCACCATTGGTTCTTAAGAGCGGCCGGGGTGCCTATCGTAAAGTGATGGCCATTTTGTCAGGAGTGAAAACCGTGAGTGAGCGTTCCAGTCATTGGCAATTACCCACCATTGTCAGCCAACTGCGCAGCGCGCGGGACCAGTGGCGAGCGCGCAATGGCCGCATGAGTGGTGAGCATGGCGGTCGTGAGCTGCCTTCGCGCGAGGCCGTGGCGCAGATCCTCGAAGCGCTGTGCGGCGCGCTGTTTCCGATGCGCCTGGGGCCGGTGGACCTGCGTGAGGAAAGTGAAGATTTCTACGTCGGCCACACCCTCGACGTCGCCTTGAATGCCTTACTCGGCCAAGCGCGCCTGGAACTGCGCTACGCCGCGCGCCAGAGCGGCCAGGATGACAGCGAGGTCGACGCCCGCGCCATCCGCCTGATCCAGGATTTCGCCCTGGCCTTGCCGTCCCTGCGCAGCCTGTTGGACACCGATGTGCTGGCCGCCTACCACGGCGACCCGGCTGCGCGCAGCGTGGATGAAGTGCTGCTGTGCTATCCGGGGATACTGGCGGTGATTCACCATCGCCTGGCCCACCATCTGTACCGCGCCGGCCTGCCGTTGTTGGCGCGCATCAGCGCGGAGATCGCCCACTCGGCCACCGGCATCGACATACACCCCGGCGCGCAGATCGGCCCGAGTTTCTTTATCGATCACGGCACGGGTGTGGTGATTGGCGAAACCGCGATCATCGGCGAGCGCGTGCGTATCTATCAGGCGGTGACGTTGGGCGCCAAGCGCTTCCCGGCGGATGAGGACGGGCAGTTGCAGAAAGGCCATCCACGCCATCCGATTGTCGAGGACGACGTGGTGATCTATGCCGGGGCGACGATCCTCGGGCGGATCACCATCGGCAAGGGCTCGACCATTGGCGGCAACGTGTGGCTGACCCGCAGCGTACCGGTGGGGGCGAACATCACGCAGGCGAATCTGCAGCATGACGACGGCACCCAAAAGTAGCGCACGCCCTTAAACATCACACACAAACCTGTGGGAGGGGGCTTGCTCCCGATAGCGGTGGGCCGCTCAGTGCATGTGCTGGCTGATCCACCGCAATCGGGGGCAAGCCCCCTCCCACAGGGTGACTGTATTTCAAATGTGAGCGGTATTTCAGTCGGCAACCGCTGGATGATTTGCCTCGTTCAATCGCCTACCCCTCAGCCTTGCGGCCTATCGATCACACAAAACCCTGTGGGAGGGAGCTTGCTCCCGATAGCGGTGGGCCGCTCAATGCATGTGCTGGCTGACCCACCGCAATCGGGGGCAAGCCCCCTCCCACAGGGTGACTGTATTTCAAATGTGAGCGGTATTTCAGTCGGCAACCGCTGGATGATTTGCCTCGTTCAATCACCTACCCCTCAGCCTTGAGGCCTATCGATCACACAAAACCCTGTGGGAGGGAGCTTGCTCCCGATAGCGGTGGGCCGCTCAATGCATGTGCTGGCTGACCCACCGCAATCGGGGGCAAGCCCCCTCCCACAGGGTGACTGTATTTCAAATGTGAGCGGTATTTCAGTCGGCAACCGCTGAACGATTTGCCTCGCCCAGGCGTCATACCAGTCCTTGAGCTAGTGTAGGAATCACCTACCACTCAGCCCTGCGATTAGTCCAAAACCGCCTATCCATGTTTAACTTGAACGTTTGTTCAAGTTAAATCGGTGGTTCGCTGCCCGCTCACAACAGGAGGCTTACCTTTGCTGAGTCCGTTATTCACAGTCACATCTCACACCTCAGGGGTGCATCGTTCATGAGTGCATCGACCACCCCACCCAGCGGTCTGGTGCGTATGAATGCGCCCGTGTTCTATTTCGCCGCAAGCTTCATCCTGCTGTTCGGCATCACCGTCATCGCCATCCCGCAACAGGCCGGTGCCTGGTTGCTGGCGGCGCAAAACTGGGCGGCCAATACGGTCGGCTGGTACTACATGCTCGCGATGACTCTGTATCTGGTCTTCGTGGTGGTCACCGCGCTATCGGGCTACGGCAAGATAAAACTCGGTGCCGACCACGACGAGCCCGAGTTCAGTTACCTGTCCTGGGCCGGCATGCTGTTCGCCGCAGGGATCAGCATCACGCTGTTTTTCTTTTGCGTCTCCGAGCCGCTGACGCACCTGGTGCAACCGCCCCAGGGCGCGGCGATGAACGCCGATGCCGCGCGCCAGGCCATGCAGATCCTGTTTCTGCACTGGGGCCTGCATGGCTGGGGCGTGTTCGCCTTTGTCGGCATGGCCCTCGCGTACTTCGCCTACCGGCATAACCTGCCGCTGGCGTTGCGTTCGGCGCTGTACCCGCTGATCGGCAAGCGCATCAACGGCCCGATCGGCTACGCGGTGGACGGCTTCGGCATCATCGCCACGGTGTTCGGCCTCGGTGCCGACATGGGCTTCGGTGTGCTGCACCTCAACGCCGGGTTGGATTACCTGTTTGGCATTGCCCACACCCAGTGGATCCAGGTCGGCCTGATCACCCTGATGATGGGGGCGGCGATCCTGGTGGCGGTGGCTGGCGTGGACAAGGGCGTGCGCGTGATGTCCGACATCAACATGCTGCTGGCCTGTGCGCTGCTGCTGTTCGTGTTGTTCGCCGGGCCCACCCAGCACTTGCTCAACACCCTGATCCAGAACATCGGCGACTACCTCGGCGCACTGCCGACCAAGAGTTTCGACGTCTACGCCTACGACAAGCCGAGCGACTGGCTGGGTGGCTGGACCGTGTTCTACTGGGCCTGGTGGATTGCCTGGTCGCCGTTCGTGGGCCTGTTTATCGCGCGTATTTCCCGTGGCCGCACCATCCGCGAATTCGTGTTTGGCGTGCTGCTGATCCCGCTGGGTTTCACCCTGGCGTGGATGTCGATCTTCGGCAACAGCGCCATCGACCAGGTGCTCAATCACGGGATGACGGCGCTCGGCCAGTCGGCCATCGATGACCCGTCGATGAGCCTCTACCTGCTGCTGGAAACCTACCCGTGGAGCAAGACGGTGATCGCGGTCACGGTGTTTATCAGCTTCGTGTTCTTCGTCACCTCCGCCGACTCCGGCACCGTGGTGCTATCCACGCTGTCATCCAAAGGCGGCAACGCCGATGAAGACGGGCCGAAGTGGCTGCGGGTGTTCTGGGGCGCGATGACCGCGCTGGTGACCAGTGCCTTGCTGTTTGCAGGCAGTATCGATTCGCTGAAATCGGCGGTGGTGCTGACCTCGTTGCCGTTCTCGTTGATCCTGCTGCTGATGATGTGGGGGCTGCACAAAGCCTTCTACCTCGAATCGCAGAAGCAGATCGCCCAACTGCATTCGTTGGCCCCGGTGTCCGCGGCGCGCAAGGGCCGTGGCGGTTGGCGCCAGCGTTTGAGCCAGGCGGTGCATTTCCCGTCGCGCGACGAGGTGTACCGCTTCCTTGAGTCGACGGTACGCCCGGCGATCGAAGAAGTGACCGCCGTGTTCGTCGAGAAGGGCCTGAATGTGGTGACCCAGCCTGACCCGTCCAACGACAGCGTCAGCCTGGAAATCGGCCATGGCGAAGAGCATCCGTTCGTTTATCAGGTACAAATGCGCGGGTACTTCACGCCGTCATTTGCCCGTGGCGGCATGGGTTCCAAGGAGCTCAACAACCGTCGCTACTACCGGGCCGAAGTCCACTTGAGCGAGGGCAGCCAGGACTACGATCTGGTGGGCTATACCAAGGAGCAGGTCATCAACGATATTCTCGACCAGTACGAGCGCCACCTGCAGTTCCTGCACTTGGTGCGTTGATGTTTCAGGCCCTGCTCCCGCGTGGGCAGGGCGCGCTTCACCCCCACGCAAAGCCTCTATTACGGGGCTTTCTTAAACTTAATTTCATGTGCCCCCGCCGCGTTTTGACGCGCAACTGTCATCTAGCCACTGCGTAATTGTGTGAAGCGTTTGACGCTTTCATTTCAGAACAGTGACGGAGACCGGTAACAATGAAGACGTTATTAAGCCCCATGGTCGGTGTCGCCATGGCGAGCTTTATGTTGTCCGCCCATGCCGATTTTATCGATGACAGCCACGCCGATGTGACCCTGCTCAACCGCTATCTCAACCAGCAGGGGCGTGACGTGGTCGGCAGCAATGCCAAGGCCCACAGCATTCGCGATTGGGGCCAGGGTTTCGAGTTCAACTTCAAGTCCGGCTACACCGAAGGCCCCGTGGGTTTCGGCCTCGACTTGCAGGCGTTCTATGGTTTGAAACTGGACTCCGGCGGCGACCTCAATGACAAGAATCACCAGGGCCGCTACCCCGGCAGCATGTTCCCGCTGGACGACGGTAAATCCGCTGACCAGTTCGGCGTGCTGAGCCCGACGTTCAAAATGCGCTTCGCCAAGGATGAACTGCGGGTCGGTACGCTGTATGGCAACAACCCGGTGCTGGCCAACACCGACGGCCGCCTGTACCAGCAGACCAACACCGGTGTGCAACTGGTCTCCAAGGACCTCAGCGACTTCACCTTCACCGGTGGCGATATCTTCAAGACCAAGATCCGCAATGAAACCGGCGACCAGGGCATGATCACCGCGGGCGGCACCAAGGAAAGCGACCGCTTCCTCTTCGGCGGTGCCGACTACACCGGCTTGCCGGGCACCACCGTCAGCCTGTGGTATTCCAACCTTGAGGATTACTACCAACAATTCTTCCTCGGTGCCAAGCGCCATGACGCGTTGTCGGTCGGTGCAATCGACACCGATGTGCGTATGTTCCGCAGCCTGGGGGTGGGCGGTAACGCCGATGGCGACAAGGATTATGCCGCGGCGGGGGTCTATGGCGATGGCGTGAACAAGGGCCGCATCAACCAGTCCACCGTCAGCCTGTTGGAAAGCTACAGCCTGGAAGGTCATACCGTCGGCCTCGGCATCCAGAAAAACAGCGGCAGCAGCGACTTCCCCTACCTGGATTCCGGCCTGAACAGCGGCGACAGCCACCAGGGCCCCGGCTCGGGTGCCGACACCCCGGCGCTGACCAACATGCAGTTGAACAAATTCCAGCACGCCGGCGAACGCACCTGGCTGGCGCAATACAAATATGACTTCGGCAAACTGGGCCTCAACGGCCTGACGTTCTCCGCCGCCTATGCCCACGGCGATGACATCCGCACCGCACAGGGCACTACCAGCGAATGGGAACGCAACGTTGCCGTGGCCTACCAAGTGCCGACCGGCACCCTCAAGGGCCTGGGCGTGACCTGGAAAAACGCCCACGCCAGCCCGGACATTACCGGTGCCACCGTGCAGGATGAAAACCGCTTTTATGTCAGCTATGTCGTTCCACTTTGGTAGGAGTTTGCTGTAAAACGGAAAGGCAACGTTAAGCGATTCAGCTGCTTAAAAGGCCTGGGAATAGGCTTATTCCCAGGCCTTATTTGCCCCCGTCCAAGAGAGGATTCGATGACTTATATCGCTGCCGAAAACCGCTACGAATCTATTCCGTATCGCCGCGTTGGCCGCAGTGGCTTGGTGCTGCCGGCACTGTCCCTGGGGCTGTGGCACAACTTTGGCGACAGCACCCCGATCGACACCCAGCGCGCCCTGCTGCGCACCGCGTTCGACCTGGGGATCAACCACTTCGACCTGGCCAACAACTACGGCCCGCCCTATGGCAGCGCCGAGATCAACTTCGGGCGTTTGCTGCGCGAAGACTTCAAGCATTACCGCGACGAATTGATCATCTCCAGCAAGGCCGGTTGGGACATGTGGCCCGGCCCTTATGGCCAGGGCGGCGGTTCGCGCAAATACATCCTGGCGAGCCTGGACCAGAGCCTGCAGCGCCTGGGCGTCGACTATGTGGATATTTTCTACTCGCACCGCTTCGACGCCGACACCCCCCTGGAAGAAACCGCCAGCGCCCTCGCCACCGCCGTGCAGCAAGGCAAGGCGTTGTACATCGGTATTTCTTCCTACTCCGGGGTGAAAACCCGCGAAATCGCCGCCTTGCTCAACGAGTGGAAAGTCCCGCTGCTGATCCATCAGCCGGCCTACAACCTGCTCAACCGCTGGGTGGAAAAAGACCTGCTCGACACCACCGAAGCCCTCGGCGCCGGGGTGATCGCGTTCACGCCGTTGGCCCAGGGGCTGCTGACCGACAAGTACCTCAATGGCGTGCCGGCCGATGCACGGGTCAATCGCCCCGGCGGCGGTTCGTTGCAGGCCAAGCACTTGTCCGAAGCCAACCTCGCTCACGTGCGCGCGCTGAATGAAATCGCCAAGCGCCGTGGCCAAAGCCTGGCCCAACTGGCGCTGGCCTGGACCCTGCGTGACCCACGGGTAACCAGTGCGCTGATCGGCGCGAGCCGGCCGGAGCAGATCATCGAGAACGTCGGGGCGCTGAAGAACTTGAGCTTTACCGCCGAAGAACTGGCGGAGATCGATCGGTTCGCGTTGGAAGGCGGGATCAACCTGTGGGAAAAGCCATCGACGGCTGAATAACCCGGTCAATGTGGGAGGGGGCTTGCCCCCGATTATGGTGGGTCAGTCAGTACATGCATTGACTGATACAGCGCCATCGGGGGCAAGCCCCCTCCCACATTTTGTCTTCAGTGTGGCGACTGTCGTGTTCGGCTCAGAACGGCACATCGCCAAGAATCGTCGCCCGGTGCATCACCCGCCGCTGTGGCCGGTAGTCGTCCACCGCGTAATGCTGGGTGACGCGGTTATCCCAGAACGCCACGTCATTCTCCTGCCAGCGCCAGCGAATCGTGAACTCCGGGCGTGTCGCGTGGGCGAACAGCAGCTTCAAGATCGCCTCGCTCTCCGCCGCTTCCAGCTCGTTGATTCTGGTGGTGAAGCCCTCGCTGACAAACAGCGACTTGCGCCCACTCACCGGGTGGGTGCGTACCACCGGGTGCGACAGCGGCGGGTTCTTCTTGCGGGTTTCTTCCCAGCGCGCCAGGTTTTCGGCAGTGTTGCCAAAACGCTCCAGCGGGAAGGAATTGGTGAAATCGTGCGTGGCGGTGAGCCCGTCGAGCAGCCTCTTCAGCGGCTCGGACAGGGCCGCATACGCAGCAATCCCGCTGGCCCACAGCGTGTCGCCGCCAAACGCCGGCAGTTGCTTGGCACTCAGCACCGCGCCGAGGGCCGGGGTGGGCAGAAAGGTCACGTCGGTGTGCCAGACGGCGTTGTCGCGCACGTCGGTGACGGCGGTGTCGAGGATCAGCACTTCGGGCTGTTCCGGCACGTTGGGGTAGATCGGATGAATGTGCAGATCGCCGAAGTTCGCCGCGAAGCGTGCTTGTTGCTGCGGCGTGAGCGGCTGGTCGCGGAAAAACACCACCGAATGAGTGAGCAACGCCTGTTCGATGGCGTCGCGCTGTTCGGGGGTCAGCGGTTGAGTGATATCGACGCCACTGATCTGCGCGCCGAGGGCGGTGCTTAATGGGGTAACGGTCAGGCTGCTCATTGGGTTCTCATCACTCAGTGTGCCTGGCCATGCCACGGCACCCATTTACGCTGCAGGGCCCGCAGGCCCATTTCCATGGCGAAGGCGATCAGTGCGATCACCAGAATCCCCAGCACCACGACATCGGTGACCAGGAACTGCGCCGCCGACTGCACCATGAAGCCCAGGCCGCTGGTGGCGGCGATCAGCTCGGCGGCGACCAAGGTCGACCAGCCAACTCCCAGCCCGATACGCACGCCGGTGAGGATGTCGGGCAGCGCGCTCGGCAAGATCACGTGGCGAATCAGCTGGGCGCGCGTGGCCCCCAGCGACTGCGCGGCACGCAGCTTGGCCGGGTCGACGGTACGCACGCCGGTCGCGGTCGCGATGGCAATCGGGGCAAAGATCGCCAGGTAGATCAGCAGCACTTTGGACAGCTCACCGATGCCGCACCAGATCACGATCAGCGGCAGGTAGGCCAGGGGT
This sequence comes from Pseudomonas sp. GW704-F2, assembly GCF_059423025.1. Taxonomy (NCBI): domain Bacteria; kingdom Pseudomonadati; phylum Pseudomonadota; class Gammaproteobacteria; order Pseudomonadales; family Pseudomonadaceae; genus Pseudomonas; species Pseudomonas sp. GW704-F2. The sequence continues at coordinate 84,395 of NZ_JBWKXO010000017.1, forward strand.
GGAATCGGCCGGTAGAACTCGATCAACGGGTCGAGAATGCCCCGCGCGATACGGTTCGAGCCGATGGCAATCCCCACCGGGACCGCGGTCAGCACCGCAAAGCCCAGGCCCAGGCCGATGCGTTCGAGGCTCGCGCCGAGGTGCTGCCACAAGGTGGAATCCATATAGCCCGTGGTCGCCAGCAACCAGCCTTTTTGCAGCACGGCGGACGGTGGCGGCAGGAACAATGGTTCGATCAGGTCGCTGGCGGTCACCGCCCACCAGATCACCAGCAAGGCAACCAGCGTCAACAGGCTGATCCAACGCGTACTCAGGCTGCGCCGCAGCGGGATAACGGTGCGCGCCACCGGCTTGGCGACCGTGGCGGGAAGTTCGTAGCTGCTCATGCGGACACCTGCCGTTGGGAGAACACTTTGCCCAGCACGTGTTCGCGGGTTTCGATAAAGCGCGGGTCGGATTTGATCGCTCGCGCCGACTCGCCGGCCGCATAACGTTGACCGAAATCCAGGTGCAGGCGCTCGACGATCTGACCGGGGTTGGGCGCCAGCAGGATCAGATCGGTGGCAAGGAACACCGCTTCTTCGATGTCATGGGTAATCAGGAACACCGGCTTGGCCGTGCGCCGCCAGACTTGCAGCAGCAGCTCCTGCATCTGTTCGCGGGTGAATGCATCGAGGGCGCCGAAGGGTTCGTCCATCAGCAGTACACGCGGGTCTGCCGCCAGGGCGCGGGCCAGGCCGACGCGTTGCTTCTGGCCGCCGGACAGTTGCCAGATGCGCCGGCTGTCGAAACCGGCCAGGTCCACCAGCGCGAGCATTTCCCGGGCGCGCACTTCGCGTTGCGCCTTGCTCACGCCGGCCAGCTCCAGGCCGAAGCCGACATTGGCCAGCACGTCCTGCCAGGGCAGCAGAGCATCGTCCTGGAACACCACGCCGCGTTCGGCGCTCGGGCCTTTGACTGGCACGCCATCGAGGCTGATGCGCCCGGCAGAGGGCTCGACAAAACCGGCAATCAGGTTCAGCAGCGAAGTCTTGCCACTGCCGGACGGGCCGAGGGCCACCAGCAATTGCCGGGGCCCAAGTTCGAGTGAAATATCAGACAGTACCGGTTCTGTGGCGCCTGGGTACCGTGCGCTGATGCGCTCCAGTTGTAGCAAGGCCATCGCGATGAACTCCTGATCAGTGGGTGATGAACTTGGCGCTGATGTAAGGGGCGTAATCCGGCAGCACCGCCTCGACCTTGCCTTGTTCCTTGAGGAATGCCGCGGTGTCGGTTACCGCCTTGATGGTCGGCGCGCCCAGCAGCGTCACCTGCTCAGCGGCCAGCGGGTAGACGTTGCCTTGCAGCAGCGCGGGGATGTCGCTGGCCTTGGCCCCGGAGAGTTTCACCAGCTTGTCGACGTTGCTTTTGTCGGCGAGCCAGGCTTGTGGGTCTTTGCGGTACGCGGCGTAGGCATCCAGGGTGACTTTGGCGAAAGCGCTGACGATTTCCGGATGCTTCTCGGCGAAGTCCTTACGCACGATCCACGCGTCGAAGGTCGGCGCGCCGAACGTGGCCAGCTCGCCGGAAGTGATCAGCACCTTGCCGTTTTCCTTGGCCACGCCCAGGGCCGGGTCCCATACGTAGGTGGCGTCGATATCGCCGCGCTTCCAGGCGGCGATGATGGCCGGCGGCGCGAGGTTGAGGATGGTCACTTTCGCCGGGTCGATGTTCCAGTGCTTCAGCGCGGCCAGCAGGCTGTAGTGGCCGGTGGATACGAAGGGCACGGCGACTTTTTTGCCGATCAGGTCCTGCGGGCCGTTGATCCCCGAACCGTTGCGCGCCACCAGGGCTTCAGCGCCGCCGATCTGGGTGGCGACGAGGAAGGTCTGCACCGGCACTTTACGGGTGATGGCGGCGGTCAGCGGGCTGGAACCGAGGTAGCCGATCTGCACATCGCCGGACGCGATGGCGGCGATGATGTCGGAACCGTTGTCGAATTTGCGCCAGTCGATCTTGGCGTTCGTGGCTTTTTCATACGCGCCGTCGGCCTGGGCGACTTTCGCCGGGTCCACGGTGGTCTGGTAGGCGATGGTCACGTCCGCCGCCTGGGCGAACAGGCTGGCACCGGCCAGGGACAATGCCGCCAAGAGGCGGAGAGGGGAATGCAGTTTCAAGGGGAAGCTCCTCAATCAGGCGGCCGAGTGTCGGCGTGTGAGGAGACTAAATGATCTAAGAATGCGAAAATAAATAACTTTTTCGAATTAGCTTATGAGGAGAAGGGTGGGCGGGATTCTTCATCCCAGTGAGGGCAAATGTGGGAGGGGGCTTGCTCCCGATGGTGGTGGGTCAGTCAGTACATGCATTGACTGATACAGCGCCATCGGGGGCAAGCCCCCTCCCACATAGAGCTCATTTCCCTGGGGGAGTGAGTTCGGTTTTTAGTTGCTGATGGCCAGGATGCTGGCCTGGTACGAGCCGACGAACACATCGAAATCGCCCACTTCGTTCTGCTCCAGCTCCGCCTGTTGCGCCAGCGACTTGCGTGCCAGTTCTTCAAAGTGCGCCTGCTCTTCGGCGGGCAACGGTTCGCTGCGGAAATACTCGGCATGCACCTCGCTCTGGTGCAGGGAGAACTGGGCGAAACTTTCCTTGCGCTCGGCCATCGCGGCCAGCACCTGGGCCGATGGCGTCAGGGACGGGTCGTTGACCTTGGCCAACTGGGCGTCCAGTGCCTGGCGGTGTTCCTCGATGCCGTGGCTCTGATCGAGCAGGGCCGCCAGCGGCGCGATCTGCTCCAGCAGTTCGGTGGCCCATTCCTTCATGTCCACCGCCTGGCCCTTGCGCTGCAGTTGCAGGCCTGGACGCCGGCCTTCCTTGACCACGCTGAGGAAGTTCGAGGTGGCATTGCCGCACTCGTTGTCGGCGAACAGCGGGCTGTCGTTCATCGCGCAATACAGCAGGAACGCATCGAGGAAGCGCGACTCTTGCAGGTCGATACCCATCGGCAGGAACGGGTTGATGTCCAGGCAGCGCACTTCGATGTACTGGATGCCACGGGCCATCAGCGCCTGGATCGGCCGCTCGCCGGTGTAGGTCACGCGCTTGGGGCGGATGTTGGAGTAGTACTCGTTTTCGATCTGCAGGATGTTGGTGTTGAGCTGCACCCACTCTCCGTCCTTGTGGGTGCCGACTTCGACATAAGGCGCGTAGGGCGTTGCCACCGCTTCGCGCAGGCTGTCGGTGTAGCTGGCCAAATCGTTGTAGCACGGCGTCAGGCCGGCCTGGGCGTTGCTCTGGTAACCCAGGTCGCTCATGCGCAGGCTGGTGGCATACGGCAGGTACAAGGTGTCGGCATCCAGCACGTCCAACTGGTGCGAACGGCCGCGCAGGAAGCCTGCGTCCAGCGCTGGCGAGGCACCGAACAGGTACATCAGCAGCCAGCTGTTGCGGCGGAAGTTACGGATCAGCGCGATATAGGCGTCGGACTGATAGTCGCGGTCGGTGCCGACGAAGCCTTCGCTTTCCTTGAGCAGCGGCCACAATTTTTCCGGCAGGGAAAAGTTGTAGTGGATGCCGGCAATGCACTGCATGGTCTTGCCGTAACGCAGGGCCAGGCCCTTGCGATACACGTACTTGAGCTGTCCGATATTGGAGGTGCCGTAGTAGGCAATCGGAATGTCTTCCTCGGCCGGCAACGGGCACGGCATCGAGGGGCTCCACAGGTATTCGCTGCCGAGCTTGCTGTAGGCAAAGCGATGGATCTTGTCCAGGCTGCTCAGGGTATCGGCCGGGTTGGGCAGGGCTGGGGTGATGAACTCCAGCAACGATTCCGAGTAGTCGGTGGTGATCTGTTCGTGGGTCAGCGCGGCGCCCAGGGCTTCGGGATGCGGCGTCTGCGCCAGGCGACCTTCATGGGTGACACGCAGGCATTCGCGCTCGATGCCGTGCAAGCAATGCTCCAGCAGGGAGAGGTGTTCGCGCTTGCCGAGCAGGGCCAGGCGGCGGTTGAGAAGTTCGCTCAAGTTGGATTCCTTCACGCGTCAGTCGCCCCAATATGGGGGTGGGCAGGACGGTCTACAAGGGTGAAGTTAAAACTGGCGTGATCGCCTGGTTTTGAGTCGATTTGACCCGCTTTGAAAAAGCCTACATCACTCCATGAATTGGGGTGTAGCGCAGCAAGAAAATTCCGACGCTGTTATCGCAGCGCCGAAATTAACTCAAATCGAGGGCGGGGAGCTATAGGACAGCGAAGGTGCCCTGCGCTTTTGCGACAAGTCTTTCACCCTGGTACACGTCGGCTTCGACCACCAACGTGCGCCGCCCGGGGTGAATCACCCGCGCGGTACACAGCACCTCGCCGTTTTCCACCGCGCGGATGTAGTTGATTTTGCATTCGATGGTCGCGCTCTGCTGGTCGAACCCGTGGGCGCTGGAACAGGCCAGCCCCATGGTGATGTCGACCAGGCTGAAAATCGCCCCGCCATGCAGCTTGCCTGCGCGGTTGCGCAGTTGCGGTTCCAGGCTCAGGGCCACCTCGGCAACGCCCTGCTCCAGGCGTTGCAGGCGGCAGCCGATCAGTTCGCTGAACGCGCTTTGGGTCAAGCCGGCCGGAATCTCCATCAGCGTTTCTTCAACTGTTTGGCGTTGGCGAACAGCGAGGCCATGGCGTTGTTGCTCGGCGCTGCGGTCGCGGTTTCCTTGCGCGGCGCGTTGTTTTGCGACTGGCGCGGCGCCGAGCCTGGGCGGGCGCCACGGGCACCGTCGATTTTCTCGCCGGGGGTGTCGCTCATACGCATCGACAGGCCGACGCGCTTGCGCGGGATGTCGACTTCCATGACCTTGACCTTGACCACGTCACCGGCCTTCACCGCTTCGCGCGGGTCTTTGATGAACTTCTCCGAAAGCGCGGAGATATGCACCAAACCGTCCTGATGCACGCCGATGTCCACAAAGGCACCGAAGTTGGTCACGTTGGTCACCACGCCTTCGAGGATCATGCCCAGTTGCAGGTCCTTGAGGTCTTCGACGCCGTCCTGGAACTCGGCGGTCTTGAACTCGGGACGCGGGTCGCGTCCGGGTTTTTCCAGCTCTTGCAGGATGTCGGTGATGGTCGGCACGCCGAAGGTCTCGTCGGTGTACTTCTTCGGGTCCAGGCGCTTGAGGAACGCGGCGTCGCCGATCAGCGAGCGGATGTCGCGGTCGGTCTCGGCGGCGATGCGTTGCACCAGCGGGTAGGCTTCCGGGTGGACCGCCGAGGCGTCCAGCGGGTTGTCGCCGTTCATCACGCGCAGGAAGCCGGCGGCCTGTTCGAAGGTTTTTTCACCCAGGCGTGCGACTTTTTTCAGCGCGGCGCGGGTCTTGAACGCACCGTTTTCGTCGCGGTGGGTCACGATGTTCTGCGCCAGGGTCGCGTTGAGGCCGGAGATCCGCGCCAGCAGCGCGACGGAGGCGGTGTTCACGTCCACGCCCACGGCGTTCACGCAGTCTTCCACCACCGCATCCAGGCCGCGTGCCAGTTTCAGCTGCGACACATCGTGCTGGTATTGGCCGACGCCGATGGATTTCGGGTCGATTTTCACCAGTTCGGCCAACGGGTCTTGCAGACGACGAGCGATGGACACCGCGCCACGGATCGACACGTCGAGGTCCGGGAATTCCTTGGAAGCCAGTTCCGACGCCGAGTACACCGAAGCGCCCGCCTCGGAGACCATGACCTTGGTCATCTTCATGGCCGGGTATTTTTTGATCAGTTCGGCGGCCAGTTTGTCGGTTTCACGGCTGGCGGTGCCGTTGCCGATGGCGATCAGGTCCACCGCGTGCTTGGCGCACAGGGCGGCGAGGATCGCGAGGGTCTGGTCCCACTTGTTGTGGGGCACGTGCGGATACACGGTGGCGTGGTCCAGCAGCTTGCCGGTCGAGTCGACCACGGCGACCTTGCAGCCGGTGCGCAGGCCCGGGTCGAGGCCCAGGGTGGCACGCGGGCCGGCCGGTGCGGCCAGCAACAGGTCGTGCAGGTTGTGGGCGAAGACGTTGATTGCTTCGGTTTCGGCGCCGTCGCGCAACTCGCCGAGCAGGTCGGTTTCCAGGTGGGTGTAGAGCTTGACCTTCCAGGTCCAGCGCACAACTTCACCGAGCCACTTGTCCGCAGGACGGTTCTGATTCTGGATGCCGAATTGTTGACCGATCATGCCTTCGCACGGGTGCATGGTGCCCGGCAGTTCGTCGCCGACTTTCAGCGCGGAGCTGAGAATACCTTCGTTGCGGCCGCGGAAAATCGCCAGGGCACGGTGGGACGGCATGCTCTTGAGTGGTTCGTCGTGTTCGAAGTAGTCGCGGAACTTGGCGCCTTCTTCCTCTTTGCCGGCGATCACGCGGGCGCTGAGGATGGCTTCCTGCTTCAGGTAGGTGCGCAGCTTTTCCAGCAGGCTGGCGTCTTCGGCGAAGCGTTCCATCAGGATGTATTTGGCGCCTTCGAGGGCGGCCTTGACGTCGGCGACGCCTTTTTCAGCGTTGATGAAGCGCGCGGCTTCGGTATCCGGGTTCAGCGATGGGTCGTTGAACAGGCCGTCGGCCAGGTCGCCGAGGCCGGCTTCCAGGGCGATCTGGCCCTTGGTGCGGCGCTTCTGTTTGTACGGCAGGTAGAGGTCTTCGAGACGGGTCTTGGTATCGGCGAGTTTGATGTCGCGTTCCAATTGTGGGGTCAGCTTGCCCTGTTCCGCGATGCTGGCGAGGATGCTGATGCGCCGTTCGTCGAGTTCTCGCAGGTAGCGCAGGCGCTCTTCCAGGTGCCGCAGTTGAATGTCGTCGAGGCTGCCGGTCACTTCTTTTCGGTAACGGGCGATGAAGGGCACCGTGGAGCCCTCATCCAGTAGAGCGACGGCCGCTTCGACCTGTTGGGGGCGTACGCCGAGTTCCTCGGCGATGCGGCTGTTGATGCTGTCCATAAAACCACCTGAAATTCTTAAAAGCAGCTCGCAAGCCCGGAAAACAAGGCCCGACGAGGCTGGTTGAGCGGCCCGACTGGCGCCGCTGCCTGGGTCAAGAGGCTGCCTATTGACCCTCGAAATCGTAAAAATCACGACAAGCGGGTGAAAAAAAGCCCGGCAGTAAACGGTAACGATCTGACGTTGCCCTGCACGAAGGCGCCGCATTATAACCAGCGTTCTGTCCTTGGGGGGGACTGCGCCACAGGTTGTAGGGCGTGGGTTCGCTGGCAGTAGAGGAAAAATCTGCTAACAATGCACACGGTGCGTATAACGGCAGCTAGGCCATAATGCGCGCCGAGATAAGAGGAGCATCCAATGAGCAGCACTGCACAAACTGCTGAAGGCGAAAAAATTCTCATCGTTGATGACGATCCGGGGCTGAGCAGCCTGCTGGAGCGTTTTTTCAACTCCAAGGGTTATCGTGCCCGCGCGGTGCCGAACACCGAACAGATGGACCGCCTGTTGGGGCGGGAAGTGTTCAACCTGGTCGTGCTCGACCTGATGCTACCCGGCGAAGACGGCCTCACCGCCTGCAAACGCCTGCGCGGCGCGAACAACCAGATTCCGATCATCATGCTCACCGCCAAGGGCGATGAGCTGAGCCGCATCAAGGGCCTCGAACTGGGCGCTGATGACTACCTGGCCAAGCCGTTCAACCCGGACGAACTGATGGCGCGGGTCAAGGCCGTATTGCGTCGCCAGGCGGCGCCGGTGCCGGGCGCACCGGGCAGTGAAGACGAAAGCGTCACCTTCGGCGATTACGAACTGTCATTGGCCACCCGTGAGCTCAAGCGTGGCGATGAAGTCCACATGCTCACCACCGGCGAGTTCGCCGTGCTCAAGGCGCTGGTGATGAACGCGCGCCAGCCGCTGACCCGCGACAAACTGATGAACCTGGCCCGTGGTCGGGAATGGGACGCTCTGGAGCGCTCCATCGACGTGCAGATCTCCCGTCTGCGCCGAATGATCGAGCCGGACCCGTCCAAGCCGCGTTATATCCAGACGGTGTGGGGCGTGGGGTATGTGTTTGTGCCGGATGGCACTGCAACCAAGTGACCGATGATTTGCAGGGGCGGGCATCCTGGCGTTTGGCTCCATGAGGGGCGACGGGATGTCCGGCGTCTGCAATTCTGCGAGCGCCGCTCGTTCCTGCAAGGTGTCTAGCTGTCTCCTATGAAAACCCCGCTGTGGTTCCCGCAAAGTTTCTTCTCCCGCACCCTTTGGCTGGTGCTCATCGTCGTTCTGTTTTCCAAGGCGCTCACGCTGGTTTATCTGTTGATGAACGAAGACGTGCTGGTAGATCGGCAATACAGCCACGGTGTCGCCCTGACCTTGCGCGCCTATTGGGCGGCCGACCCCGAGAACCGCGAGAAAATCGCCAAGGCGGCCACACTGGTGCGCGTGGCGGGTGCAGGTGTGCCGGAAGGCGAGCAGCATTGGCCCTACAGTGAGATTTACCAGCGCCAGATGCAGGCGGAATTGGGCGACGACACCGAAGTTCGGCTGCGTATGCATGTGTCACCCGCGCTGTGGGTGCGCGCGCCGAGCCTGGGGGAAGATTGGCTGAAGGTGCCGCTGTATCCGCACCCTTTGCGAGGGCAGAAGATCTGGAATGTACTGGGCTGGTTCCTGGCTATCGGCCTGCTTTCGACGGCGTCTGCGTGGATTTTCGTGCGCCAGCTCAATCAACCGCTTAAGCGCCTGGTGTTCGCCGCCCGCCAGCTGGGACAGGGGCGCAGTGTGCGCCTGCCGGTCAGCGACACGCCCAGCGAGATGACCGAGGTCTACAGCGCGTTCAACCAGATGGCCGAGGACGTCGAACAGGCCGGGCGCGAGCGCGAGCTGATGCTTGCGGGCGTGTCCCATGACTTGCGCACGCCATTGACGCGTTTGCGGCTGTCCCTGGAGCTGATGGGCAACCATACCGATCTCACGGACGACATGGTGCGTGATATCGAGGACATGGACGCGATTCTCGACCAGTTCCTGGCCTTTATCCGCGATGGTCGCGACGAGGTGGTGGAAGTCGTCGACCTGACGGACCTGGTGCGCGAGGTGGTAGCGCCCTACAACCAGAATGGCGAGCAGGTGCGGATGCGCCTGGAGCCGATCCAGCCGTTTGCGTTGCGTCGGGTCTCGATGAAGCGCCTGCTGAACAACCTGATCGGCAACGCCTTGCACCACGCCGGTTCGGATGTGGAAGTGGCGGCGTATGTCTCCGGTGACAGTGCTGCGCCCTATGTGGTGCTGAGCGTGATGGATCGCGGGGCCGGTATCGATCCGGCCGAGCTGGAAGGCATCTTCAACCCCTTCACCCGTGGCGACCGTGCTCGGGGTGGCAAGGGCACCGGTTTGGGGCTGGCGATTGTGCGGCGGATTGCCTCGATGCATGGCGGCAATGTTGAGCTGCGCAACCGCGAGGGCGGTGGGCTGGAAGCGCGGGTGCGCTTGCCGTTGGGTTTGATGTTGCCCCGAGACGCGGTATAGCTGCAGCGGCAAGCTGCACGTTTAGAGCTGCAAGAGAAAAGCAAACGGCTTCTGCCCGTCTCTTGCAGCCTGAAGCTTCAAGCTGAAGACTGCTCCTCTAGCCCTTGCCCTTGGTCCGGGTCATGTTCGGCCCGCCACTCTTTTCCAGATGCTGAATGATGATCCCCGCCACATCCTTGCCGGTGGTGGTCTCGATGCCTTCCAGGCCAGGTGATGAATTGACTTCCATCACCAGCGGGCCATGGTTGGAACGCAGGATGTCCACACCCGCCACGCTCAACCCCATGACCTTGGCCGCCCGTAGCGCGGTCATGCGCTCTTCGGGGGTGATCTTGATCAGGCTGGCGCTGCCGCCACGGTGCAGGTTGGAACGGAATTCCCCAGGCTTGGCCTGGCGTTTCATCGCGGCAATCACCTTGTCGCCGACCACGAAGCAGCGGATATCCGCACCGCCGGCTTCCTTGATGTATTCCTGCACCATGATGTTCTGCTTGAGGCCCATGAATGCCTCGATCACCGACTCCGCCGCCGTGGCGGTTTCGCACAGCACCACGCCGATGCCCTGGGTGCCTTCCAGCACCTTGATCACCAGCGGTGCGCCGTTGACCATTTCGATCAGGTCGGGAATGTCGTCGGGGGAGTGGGCAAAGCCGGTGACCGGCAGGCCGATACCCCGGCGCGACAGCAATTGCAGCGAGCGCAGCTTGTCCCGTGAGCGCGCGATCGCGACGGATTCATTCAGCGGGGAGACGCCCATCATTTCAAACTGGCGCAACACCGCGCAGCCATAAAAGGTCACCGAGGCGCCGATACGCGGGATCACCGCATCAAAGCCTTCCAGTGGTTTGCCGCGGTAATGGATCTGCGGCTTATGGCTGGCAATGTTCATATAGGCACGCAACGTGTCGATCACCACCATTTCGTGGCCACGTTCGGTGCCGGCCTCGACCAGGCGGCGGGTGGAATACAGACGCGGGTTTCGCGACAGCACAGCAATCTTCATGCAGCACCTGGGGCAGAAATAGTGGAGACCGGGAACACCGGCTTGTCTTGAACGTACTTGACGCCGGGATTGACCACCAACTGGCCGTCAATCAGCGCCTTGGAACCGAGGAGCAGGCGGTAGCGCATGGCCTTGCGGCAGGCGAGGGTGAATTCCACCCGCCATACCCGGTCGCCCAGTGCCAGGGTGGTGCTGATCACATAGCGCACCTGCGCATGACCATTGGAGCTCTTGATGGTTTTCATCGCCACCAGCGGCGCTTCGCAGCGGCGGTGACGCAACTGCACAACGCTGCCCAGGTGTGCGGTAAAGCGCACCCATTTCTCACCGTCGCGCTCAAAGGGTTCGATATCGGTGGCGTGCAGGCTCGAAGTGCTGGCACCGGTGTCGATCTTCGCGCGCAGGCCTGCCACTCCCAAGTCGGGAAGTGCCACCCACTCGCGCAGACCGACAACGGTCAAATGGTCAAATGTCTTCAATATGGGTAACCGGTCAATTCGCCCAGGCTTGAGGGGAAACCTCGGCCAGCGCGTTGAATGCGGGCTTGGCAAACCAGTAGCCCTGCATCAGAAATATTCCACAGTCGGACAGGAAGTCGCGCTCACCGGCACTTTCAATGCCTTCAGCGATGACAGTAACGCCCAACTGCTCACAGATTGTGACAATCCCCTGGACGATAACCTGGCGGACACGATCCTGGTCGACATCGCGAATCAGCGCCATGTCGAGTTTGATCAAGTCAGGTTGGAAATCGGCCAGCAGGTTCAGCCCCGAATAGCCCGCGCCGAAATCGTCGATGGCAGTTTTGAAGCCGAATTCGCGGTATTCACGCAGAATATTCGTCAAATGGCGATGGTTATCTATGTGTTCGCTTTCCAGTGTCTCGAAAATCAGCTGGTCAAGCGGGAAATTGTGCGTGCGGGCGGCCTCCAGGGTGCTGCGAATGCACAGCTCGGGTCGATACACCGCGTTGGGCATGAAATTGATGGAAAGACAGGTTTGCATCCCCAGGGCGGCGGCGCCGGCGATTGCCTGGGTACGGCAACGCTGGTCGAAACGGTAGCGGTTGCTATCGTTGACCTGGGCCAGCACCGACAACGCCCCTTCGCCCTGTGAACCCCGAACCAAGGCTTCGTGGGCAAAAACCGAATGGTCGCGAAGGTCTACGATCGGTTGGTAGGCGAATGCAAAATCAAAACCCAAGGGCTCGCTTTGCTGGCAGCCCACGCAATGCTGGTTGGACGAGGTGAGTGAAGTCGGGAAGTCGGTCACAGGGTATCCTCGCGAAAACAGGGGGCTACCTGGCGTATCTTAGGTGAGCCTTGGGGTTTATGCGTCGAAGGGTTTCAACAGTAAAGTTGCGACATTTTTCAGAACGAGGAATTCAAGTGGCTCAGAAGCAGGCAGAGGAAGAAAAAATCCGTTTGGACAAATGGCTGTGGGCGGCGCGTTTCTATAAGACCCGTGCCTTGGCCAAGGCCGCTATCGAGAGTGGCAAGGTGCATCATCGCGGCGAACGCTGCAAGCCGGGCAAAGAGCCGCGCGTGGGTGATGAGTTGCAGATTCGCATAGGGTTTGACGAAAAAACTGTCGTGGTCCAGGCGCTTTCCAGCGTGCGCCGTGGCGCGCCCGAAGCGCAGGCGCTGTATGCCGAGACCGAAGCCAGCGTCGCCAAGCGCGAAAACGCAGCGGCGATGCGTAAGGCCGGCGCCACAGGCATGACCACCGATGGCAAGCCGAGCAAGAAGCAGCGCCGCGACCTGTTCAAGTTTCGCGGCAGCGGTAATGACGATTGACCGCGCACATCGTCAGCGCAAAGCAGATCGATAGATGTGGGAGCGTCAGCAGGATGCGCGCATGACGCTCAATCGCCCGATCACCGGCAGCTTGGCGAGTAACCCGAACACTGGCGCGGTCAGCCGTAGCAACACCTGCGACACCTTTGCCGCAAACGGTGTGTAATAGCCCCATCCCAATGCCAGCAGTGCCAGCAACACTCCGCCGATATAATCGTCCTGCGCCCAATGTGCGCCCGCCACCAGCCGCGGCATCATGAACAACAACGCCAGGCCCCAGATCACTAGCACCTGGCCCAGCCGCTGGGCGAATACCGTCATGAACATTCCCCAGATCAGCAGCACCGAAGCATGATCCCCAGGGAAACTCTGGCTCGAACGGTCTTTCAACTCCCAGGTTTTCTCCAGCCCCGGGAAATAGTCGCTCATCTGAATCGCGCCGCTGAGCACCATCGAAGGGCTGCTGTGTTGCCAACCCATCTGCGCCGCGAGTTTGGAAAACAGCATGCGGATAAACAGCAACAGCAGCAGAATCCCGAAGAAGCCAAGAAACGCCTGGCGCACCTGCGCCGCCTTGAACACCCAATCGCCGCGAATCAACAGCGTCAGCAGAATCACGCCGACCACCGCATCAAACGGCCGCAGGCTGGCCGCGGCCCACACATGCAGCCAGGTCGGATTGCTCGCCAGGGGGGCATTGAACAGGTGAAACAGCCACTCGTCGAAAAACACGCATAGCATCTGGCCTGCGGGCCACAGCCAAAAACACAGCAGCCCGAATGCGAGTAGATTGCAAAAAGCCCATCGCCGGAGGTTCCACTTGGCTTGGAACAAACCCGGATTGTTCATAAACTGTCCCTCTTTGCTCTATATAAGCTCTCTGTTTCCCGGAGAAAGTCGCACTAAAATGGTGCGAAAGCGTTCAATCTTATAAATATTGTAATAATTTTGTCATCAATTCAGATACCCAGACCTATGACTGATTTACCGGATACCGACTTCACCCAACGCTTTATCTTCGACGAGAACGACGCCCGCGGCGAACTGGTCTCGTTGGAGCGCAGCTATGCCGAAGTCCTCGCCAAGCACCCCTATCCGGAGCCGGTCGCGCAACTGCTCGGTGAATTGATGGCGGCGGCGGCGCTGTTGGTCGGCACCATGAAATTCGACGGGTTGCTGATCCTGCAGGCGCGGTCCGAAGGTCCGGTCCCGTTGCTGATGATCGAGTGCTCCAGCGAGCGTGAGATCCGTGGCCTGGCCCGGTATGAGGCTGACCTGATCGCCCCGGACGCGACCCTGGCCGACCTGATGCCCAACGGCGTGCTGGCGCTCACCGTCGACCCGACCGACGGCCAGCGTTACCAGGGCATCGTCGACCTCGACGGCGAAAACCTGTCGGACTGCTTCACCAACTATTTCGTTATGTCCCAGCAGATCGGCACGCGCTTCTGGCTCAACGCCGACGGCAAGCGCGCCCGTGGCCTGTTGCTGCAACAGCTGCCCGCCGACCGCATCAAGGACGACGACGAACGCGCCGAAAGCTGGCGCAACCTCACCGCCCTGGCTGGCACCCTGACCGCTGAAGAATTGCTGGCCCTGGACAACGAAACCATCCTGCATCGCCTGTACCACGAAGAGACTGTGCGCCTGTTCGACGCGCAGGGCTTGCGCTTCCATTGCAGTTGCTCTCGCGAGCGTTCGGCGAACGCGCTGGTCAGTCTCGGCCTGGAAGATGCGCAAAATCTGGTGGTGGAACACGGTGGTCAGATCGAAATCGACTGCCAGTTCTGCAACCAGCGCTACCTGTTCGACGCCGCCGATATCGCCCAATTGTTCGCCGGCGCCGGTATCGGTACCCCCTCAGATACCCGCCACTAAAACGTTTAAGCACAGGTAAATCACCTGACAAATGCCGGATTAGCGCTGTTCTGACGGGAGGGCCCTACTTTTTTTGGGCTTTTCTGGCATAATCCGGCCCACTTTTTTCGCGGTAGTAGTGCGCAACTTTCTACTACAAAACGTTTGGAGCACTCGGCCACAGGCCGACGGGGAACCTCATGACGCAAGCCAATAACGCCGTATACACCGATCTGAGTGTTGACGATCTGGTCAAAGAAGCCCTGCAGCGCGGTGAAGGCGTGCTTGCCGATACTGGCGCACTGGTCGTAGAAACCGGTCACCGTACCGGCCGTTCGCCAGTCGACCGTTTCATCGTTGAAGAGCCTTCGACCCAGGACGCCATTGCCTGGGGCCCGATCAACCGCAAGTTCCCGGCCGACAAGTTCGATGCCCTGTGGGCTCGCGTCGAGGCGTTCAACAACGCGCAAGAACATTTTGTTTCCCACGTGCATGTAGGGGCCTCCGAAGACCACTACCTGGCCGTGAAGATGACCACCCAGACTGCCTGGCATAACCTGTTCGGTCGTTGCCTGTTCATCAACCCGGCCCAGTACAACCCGGCCGGCCGTGACGAGTGGCAAGTGCTCAACGTGGCCAACTTCGAGTGCGTGCCTGAGCGTGACGGCACCAACTCCGACGGTTGCGTGATTCTCAACTTCGCCCAGAAAAAAGTGCTGATCGCCGGCATGCTTTACGCCGGTGAAATGAAGAAAGCCATGTTCTCGGTGCAGAACTTCCTGCTGCCGGCCGCCGACGTACTGCCGATGCACTGCGCCGCCAACATTGGCGAAGCAGGCGATGTGACCCTGTTCTTCGGCCTGTCCGGCACCGGCAAGACCACCCTGTCCGCCGACGAAAGCCGTTACCTGATCGGTGACGACGAACACGGCTGGGGCAAGGGCGTGGTGTTCAACATCGAAGGCGGTTGCTATGCCAAGTGCATCGACCTGTCGGAGAAGAACGAGCCGGTTATCTGGAAAGCCATCAAGCACGGCGCGGTGCTGGAAAACGTCGTCATCGACGAGGCCAAGCATGCCGACTACAGCGATGTCAGCCTGACCCAGAACAGCCGTGCCGCCTACCCGCTCGAGCATGTGGCCAAGCGTTCCGAGAAGAACCTCGGCGGCGAGCCAAATGCTGTGATCTTCCTGACCTGCGACCTGACTGGCGTACTGCCGCCTGTGTCGATCCTCAGCGAAGAACAAGCGGCCTACCACTTCCTGTCCGGCTACACCGCACTGGTGGGCTCGACTGAAATGGGTTCGGGCAGCGGCATCAAGTCGACCTTCTCGACTTGCTTCGGTGCGCCATTCTTCCCACGCCCTGCCGGCGAATACGCCGAGCTGCTGATCAAGCGCATCCGCGGCTTCGGCTCCAAGGTCTACCTGGTCAACACCGGCTGGACCGGCGGCGGCTACGGCGTCGGCCAACGCTTCAACATCCCGACCACCCGCGGCGTGATCGCAGCGATCCAGAGCGGCGCGTTGATCGGCGTTGAAACGCAACACCTCGACACCATCAACCTGGACGTGCCATTGGCTGTACCGGGCGTTGAGACCGGCCTGTTGAACCCACGTAACACCTGGGCTGACAAGGCTGCCTACGACGAAGCGGCGAAGGCGCTGGCGGGTCTGTTCATCGAGAACTTCAAGAAGTTTGACGTGAGCGATGCGATCAAGGCAGCGGGTCCGAAGTTGTAAGATTCGGTCGTTGTGAAAAAGCCGCTCCTTGTGAGCGGCTTTTTTGTGCGCGAACGGTCAGTTGGCGCCTGCCGCTGTTTTGCCGGTTAACTCAGGTTTTCCAGCGTCTGCGTGTCCCAGCTGTGGGTTTTGATCGCCAGGTAAAGCATGCCGATGGTCAGCGGCACCTTTTCGCCACGCCCCTTGGCCCGCCGCTTGAGGAACACATCAAACACCGGTGGGTTGAAGTAACGATAAGTGTCGTAGTCGCCCAGATCGAGGGCGAATTCCTGCTCCAGCGCTTCCATGAGTTGCTTGGCTTCACTGCCGTCGCAGCCCAGGTCGAAGTTGAGTGAGGTCTGCAGGCGAATGGTCTTGTGTTTGGGCAGGCCGATTTCTTCGTGCAGCAGTTGCAGGAGTTGCTGCATGACGGGGTCTTCGGGGAAGTTGGGAGCCAGGTTCATGGTGGGAGCACGCAGGAGTGGGTGAGGGGGACGGTCGCGTTTGAGGCGAAATTTGTTTCGGGTGATGAAGAGTGCCAAGCCTATCAAGAACAGGGCTAGAGGAAGGAGTTGAATGCTAAGGATGATGGCGACGTAGGGTAGCCAGAACAAAAGGACTAACCCAGTTACGACGAAGGTAACGGCGAAACGCTTTCTTAGCGTGCAGTCGGTGATTTTGTAGTAAAGCGATAAATAGAAGGCAAGAAATAGCGCCGTCTGTAGGTAAAGCCATTGATTATGGTTCATTTGAATACACGTGCATTGAGATGCTTGAGCGCTGAGGGTCTATGCCACCGCTCGCCTGAGCATCGAGGCCGATGATGATGTCTGCGCTATGCAAGTTGCAGGGTTTGCGAGATATCAAATCGCTGAGCGCTTGCTTGCCGTTAGGCTTTACGGTGGAGCGAATCACGGAGAGCGTGACGCCGTAATGACCGATGTATTGAGTCCTTTCTAAATTCACGGGCTTTTGCCGAAATAGTTGAGAGGACGCTATTTTCGGTCAGCCGCAGGTCACTTCTATAGAGGGCCAAGCGGGTGTTTGAAGCGGTTTAGGAAGAGGATTACGCTGTATTTAACGGTTTCTTACAGATGCTTCCGGCATTTTTTATTTCGCCGGGACTTGCCGGGTAAAACCAATCAATTGTGGGCGTTGCGCTTGCCCGTCGTCCGAGGCGAAGGCTGATCTTGGCGTAGTACCAAGTGCTCGATAAAACCACATCACATTCTGTAGAAAAATTCTGCCAGCGCTCTGAATTCAGCGTATGTTTCACCGCGAAATCTTACAGGGCGATTCCGCCTACTACTTAAAGGGAGTTAAGCATGGGTTTGCTTCGTGTCGCTTCGGCGATGTCATTGTGTGCAGTGGCTTTTTCGATCCAGGCCGAGCAGTTGCCGATCGAGGTGCTCAGTGCGGTGGTCAAGGACCAGAAAATCGCCGACGCCGAAGTCCTGCTGCAACGTAACGGCGCACAGAACGTAGTGGGCCGCACCAACGCCCAGGGCCAGGTGACCCTCACCAGCGAAGCGGCCGATGATGCCAGCAACCTGTTGATCATCAAGAAGCCCGGCTATTCCAACCTGGTAGTGAAGTGCCCCTGCGCCGGCATGACCTACGCCATCAGCCCGGTGATGGAAAACCTCGACGGCCTGCGTGTGGTGCTGACCTGGGGCAAGACCCCGCGCGACCTCGACTCGCATATGATTTTCCCCGGCAATAACATCTTCTTCCGTAACAAAAAGGGCACCGACGCTGAGTTGGATGTGGACGACACCGACAGCTATGGCCCGGAAACCATTACCCTGCAGAAGAAGCACTACGGCGAAAGCTACGTGTATGCCGTGCATGACTACTCCAACAGTGGTTATCCAAACTCGAACGAGTTGTCCAACAGTGAGGCCAAGGTGTTTGTGTACATGGGGCAATCCCTGGTACGCACCTACTACGTGCCGCAGAACCGCGCTGGCAACCTGTGGACCGTGTTCCGCATGACCGGTAGTGGCGACTTCCAGGACATCAACACGTTCACCGGTGTGAGAGTCGGTGCCGAAGACGTACTCAATGAGGTCAAGCCTCTGCTGGACGACAGCGTGGCTGTCACCGCAGTGGCTGTCAGCTCGTCGGTACAAGCGGATGCGAAGAAGCTGAACCTGAAGGGCGAAGCAGCCTACCAGGCAGGTAACCTGGACCAGGCCATCGACCTGTTCCGTCAGGCCATCGACCTGGACAATAGCTTCGGCAAAGCCTACGGCAACCTGGGCCTGGCGTATCAGAAGGCCGGCAACACCGCCGAGTCGATCTGGGCCAACCGCAAGGCCATCGCCCTGGCGAACGGTGCCACTGCCGCGACTGTGCGTGCCGGCGCCTACTACAACATTGCGCGGATCTACGAAGCGGCGGGGCAGTTCGCGGATGCGTTGCGTCACTACCAGTTGGCCAAGGAACAGAAGGCCAATCCGGTGTATGACACGGCGATCGAGCGTGTGCAGAACCGCTGATTTAGCTGTAGGGCCGTTCTAAGGTGTGGGAAGGAGGTTGCTCCCGATGGCGGTAATTCAGTCGGTTAATTTCTGACTGATACACTGCCATCGGGAGCAATCCCCTTCCCACATTTGGTTTGTGATGTTCCTACTTACACAGTCGAACTTGTCACATTTGGCCCAAGGCCATTGCCCCAGCCTGTGTATCATCCTGTCTCTTTTTTCCTTGCGACCTATCTCGATTCGCTGAGCGTCCCAGGCTATGTTTTTGAGCCACCTTCAGCGGTCAATGGAGTGACAGCTTATGCACGACACCCTCCAGCAGGTCTTTGGTTATCCACAATTTCGTTTGGGCCAGGAAGCCGCGGTCAGCGCCGTACTGGCCGGTCGTTCGGCGGCAGCGATTTTTCCGACCGGGTCGGGCAAGTCCCTGTGTTACCAGCTGTCGGCGGTGTTGCTACCGCACCTGACGCTGGTGGTGTCGCCGTTGCTGGCGCTGATGCAGGACCAGTTGGGTTTCCTGCAACGCCATGGCATCTCGGCCGGCAGTATCGATTCGGCGCAAAGCCGCGATGAGGCCAATGAGGTGATGGCGCGCGCGCGCTCGGGCGAGTTGAAAATCCTGATGATTTCCGTGGAGCGCTTGAAGAACGAGCGCTTTCGCAACTTCCTGCAGAGCGTGCCCATTTCATTGCTGGTGGTGGATGAGGCGCACTGTATTTCCGAATGGGGCCACAACTTCCGTCCGGATTATTTGAAGCTGCCGGACTACCAGCATCAGTTCAATATCCCACAAGCGCTGCTGCTGACGGCTACAGCGACGCCCAAGGTGATTGCCGACATGCAGGCCAAGTTCGCCATTGCGCCTGACGACGTGATCACCACGGGCTTCTACCGGCCGAACCTCAACCTGTTGGTGGAGCCGGTGAGCGGCGCGGACAAGCGTCGGCGGCTGGTGCAATGGATGAACGAGCGGCCCGGCCAGCCGAGCATCGTCTACGTTACCTTGCAGAAAACCGCCGAGCAGATCGCCGAGCACCTGAATCGCCATGGCATCCAGGCCGAGGCGTATCACGCCGGCTTGCCCCACGACAAACGCGAGGGCATCCAGCAGCGTTTCATGGGTGGGCGCTCCAATTGCATCGTCGCCACCATCGCGTTTGGCATGGGCATCGACAAGAGCGATATCCGCAACGTGGTGCATTTCGACCTGCCCAAATCCATCGAAAACTACAGCCAGGAAATCGGCCGCGCCGGGCGTGACGGGCAACCCTCGGATTGCCTGGTGCTCGCCAACCGCGACAGCCTCAATGTGCTGGAAAACTTCGTGTACGGCGACACGCCCGAGCAGGAGGGCATTCGCCGTGTGCTGGACGAGTTGCAGGCCGCGCGAGGGGACGGGCAGTGGGAGTTTCTGCTGCGCTCGCTGTCGGACCACAGCAACATCCGCGAGCTGCCCCTCAAGACGCTGCTGGTGCAGTTGGAACTCAAAGGCGTGATTGCGCCGCGCTACGCGTTTTACGCCGAATACCGGTTCAAGTACCTGATCGAGCCCGACGCCTTGTTGGCGCGGTTTTCCGGGGAGCGGCAGGCGTTTGTCGCCGCGATCGTCCAAGTGTGCAAACGGGCCAAGACCTGGGCGACGGTGGATTTCGACACGCTTTATCAACAGCACCAGGCCGAGCGCAATCGCGTGGTGAAAGCGCTGGATTACTTCCAGGAGCAGGGCCTGATCGAGCTGGAAAGCAAGCAGATGACGGAGGTCTACAGCCTGCTGAATACCGATTTCGATTCGCAGGTGTTGAGCGCCGAGTTATACACAGGCTTCAAGCAACACGAGGTCACGGAAGTGGCGCGGATTCACGCCATGCTCGACCTGTTCGCCACCGAACACTGCCTGGGCCAGCGCCTGGCCCGCTATTTCGGTGATGAACATGCACCGCAGCGCTGCGGGCATTGTTCGGTGTGCCACGGCCATGTCGCGCATTTGCCGGCGCCGCCGAGCCTGGCGCCGCTTGTGGATAAAAACTTCATGGGGCTGTGCGGTGATTTTATCCACAGGCATCATGAGTACTGCGGCCAACTGCCCGGCGCCGAACGGCTGACGCGGTTCCTGGGCGGTATCAGCGTGCCGCTGTTCACCAAATTGAAGGCACGCGGCATCCCTGGTTTTGCTGCGCTGGAGGACTACCCCTACGCCGAGGTACGCGAGTGGGCCGAAACCCATTTGAATAACCTGTAAACCCACTTTGACGAGACGCGCCGATGCCTGACTCCATGCCCCAACGCGCCGATTACCGGCACTTCCAGCCGATCATTACGCGCTGGCACGACAATGATGTGTATGGTCATGTGAACAACGTGACCTATTACAGCTTCTTCGATACCGCGGTGAATACCTACCTGATCGAACACGGTGGCTTGGATATTCATGACGGCGAGGTGGTCGGGTTTGTGGTGAGTTCGGCGTGTGATTACTTTGCTTCCGTCGCCTTTCCCGAGCGCATCGAAATAGGCCTGCGGGTCGGCAAGTTGGGCAACAGCTCGGTGCAGTATGAGTTGGCGGTGTTCAAGGCAGGCGAGGAGGACGCCTGTGCGGCGGGGCGCTTCGTGCATGTGTTCGTGGATCGGGGGACGAACCAGCCGGTGACGATTCCGGGGATGTTGCGCGAGGCGTTGCAGCGGTTGGTGGCCTGACTGTGGGAGGGGGCTTGCCCCCGATAGCGGTGTATCAGCCAGCACATGGGTGACTGAAACTCGGCTATCGGGAGCAAGCTCCCTCCCACAGTGTTTCTTCAGTGTTCTTTAGATCTGATCAATCACGGTAGTGATGCTTGTTCTTGCGATGGCCATAGGCATGGCCACGGCCAGGGTGACCATCCCGGTAGTAGCGACGGTCGTCACGGCCACGGTAACGACGGTCGTCGTCATCGCTCTTGTTGCCCATGTAGTTGCCCAGCGCGCCGCCCGCGCCGCCGCCAGCGGCTGCGCCGATCAGGCTGCCGGTGGTGCCGCCCATGCTGCGGCCTACCACGTTGCCGCCCGCTGCGCCCAGGGCGCCGCCAATGGCTGCTTCGCCGCGGCTGCGCTTGTCAGCGCCGACCGCACTGCCGCCCGCGCCGCCCAGGGCTGCACCGATGGCTGAACCGGTATTACCGCCGACCTGCTGGCCGACAACCGAACCGAGTACCCCGCCCAATGCGCCGCCTACACCGGCTTCGGTGGTGCCACCGGCCATGGCTGCGCCACTGACCAGGCCAAGGGACAACAAGAGAATCGAGGAGAACTTCATAGAGAGACCTCAAGAGGATGACGGCGCGATCCTGAGGCTGTGTCGACATTGTGACAATAGAAATCCGACCAGTAACACGACTTGTACACAATTCTCTAACTTACTGTTTTAGCTAGGGAACTTAAGTGATTTCGGCGGGTCTTTAGTTACTTCGGAACGGCCGCTTTTATGCAAAAGCGGCCTTTTTTGTGCCCGGGATTTACGCCGAGCGCGCCATGATCAGGCCATTGTCGCTCGCCGCTTCCAGGCGGATCGCCACAAATTTCGACGTCGGCGTATGGCTGCCATCCCCGGTGCTTTCCAAGGGCACCAGCGGGTTCACTTCCGGGTAGTAAGCCGCTGCCTGCCCCGCCGGAATATCGAACGCGAGCAAGGTGAAGCCTTTTACGCGGCGCTCACGGCCGTCTTCCCACAGCGACACGATGTCGGCCTTTTGCCCCGGCTTGAAGCCCAGGCGGATGATGTCGGCTTCGTTGACGAACAACACGTCGCGTTGACCTTTGACCCCGCGATAGCGGTCGTCCAGGCCATAAATGGTGGTGTTGTACTGATCGTGGGAGCGCATCGACTGCATGATCAGGTCCGGCACGTGCCCGGTGGCGTGGGTGCGTTCGTGGATCAGGTCCTTGGGCAGAACGTTCGGGCGGAAGTTGGCGCGGCCCGAAGGCGTGTTCCAGCGACGTGCCCCGGCGGCGTTGCCCAGGTAGAAACCGCCCGGGTTTTTGATCCGCTCGTTGAAGTCCTTGAAGCCTGGGATGGTGTCGGCGATCAGCTCGCGAATACGTCCGTAGTCGGCCACCAGCCAGTTCCAGTCCACCGGTTGGCTGCCCAGGGTGGCGGCGGCGATGCCGGCGAGAATGGCTGGCTCGGATTTCATCCGGCTCGACAGCGGTTGCAGCTGGCCGTTGGAGCCGTGGACCATGCTGAACGAGTCTTCCACCGTCACCGCCTGCGGGCCTTCGGCCTGGATGTCGATGTCGGTGCGGCCCAGGCACGGCAGGATCAGCGCGTCTTTGCCGTGCATCAGGTGGCTGCGGTTGAGCTTGGTGCTGATCTGCACGGTCAGGTCGCAATTGCGCAGGGCTTCGAAGGTGCGCGGGCTGTCCGGGGTGGCTTGGGCGAAGTTGCCGCCCAGGCCGATAAATACTTTGGCGCGGCCTTCCAGCATGGCGTGGATCGCCTCGACCACGTTGTGCCCGTTGGTGCGCGGCACCTGGAACTGGAAGCGCCGCTCCAGGGCGTCGAGGAACGCCACCGGCGGCCGTTCGTTGATGCCCATGGTGCGGTCGCCCTGCACGTTACTGTGGCCGCGCACCGGGCACAGGCCGGCGCCCGGGCGGCCGATATTGCCGCGCAGCAGCATCAGGTTGGCGATTTCCTGGATGGTCGGCACCGAGTGACGATGCTGGGTGATGCCCATCGCCCAACACATGATCACGTTCTTGCCTTTGGCGTACATGCGCGCCGCTTGCTCGATTTCCACCAGGGGCAGGCCGGACTGCGCGACGATTTCTTCCCAGGAGGTGTCATCGATCTGTCCGAGGTAATCGAGCACGTGGGTGGTGTGTTCGTTGAGGAAGTCGTGGTCGAACACCGCTGCCTTGCCTTCGGCCTGGGCCTGGCGCTCCCACAACAGCAGGAACTTGGCCATGCCGCGCAGGATGGCCATGTCGCCCCCCAGCGCCGGGCGGAAGTATGCGGTATTGGTCGGCTTGTCGCCGTTGGTGAGCATTTCCAGCGGGTGTTGCGGGTGCTGGAAGCGTTCCAGGCCGCGCTCTTTCAGCGGGTTGATGCACACCACTTGAGCGCCGCGCTTCACCGCTTCGCGCAGCGGTTCGAGCATGCGCGGGTGGTTGGTGCCGGGGTTCTGGCCCCAGACGAAAATCGCGTCGGCGTGTTCGAAGTCGTCAAAGGTCACGGTGCCTTTGCCGACACCGACACTTTGCGCCAGGGCCACGCCACTGGCTTCGTGGCACATGTTCGAGCAATCCGGGAAGTTGTTGGTGCCGTAGGCGCGCACGAACAACTGGTACAGGTACGCCGCTTCGTTGCTGGCGCGGCCCGAGGTGTAGAACTCGGCCATGTCCGGGCTCGGCAGGGCGTTGAGGTGCTGGCCGATCAGCTCGAACGCCGCCTCCCAACTGATGGGCTGGTAACGGTCGGTCTGTGCGTCGTAGCGCATCGGCTCGGTCAGGCGGCCCTGGTATTCCAGCCAATAGTCACTTTGCTCCAGCAACGCGGTGACGCTGTGTTTGGCGAAGAACGCGGCATCGACGCGGCGTTTGGTGGCTTCCCAGTTGACTGCCTTGGCACCGTTTTCGCAGAACTTGACCATGCCGCTTTCCGGCGAGTCGCCCCAGGCGCAGCCCGGGCAGTCGAAGCCGCCGTTCTGGTTGGTCTTGAGCATCATGCGCAGGTTTTTCAGCGCGTTGTCGCTGGTCAGCCATGCCTGCGCCACGCTGATCAGCGCGCCCCAGCCGCCCGCCGCACCCTTGTAAGGCTTGTAGCGCGGGGTTGGGGGTTGGTCGGCTTGGTGGTGATTGCTCATGGCTGTTTCTCCATCGCAGGGCTGTAGACCCGCGGCGCACTTTTCTGCGGCAGGTGGATGAGATTGAGGTTGTGCCGGCGTGCCCATTGCAGGGCCAGGCCGGTGGGCGACGACAGGCTGACCAGGGTCTGGATGCCTGCGCGCAGGACTTTCTGGATCAACTCAAGGCTGCAACGGCTGGTGACAATGGCCAGGCCGCCTTCGCTTGGAATCCGTTGGCGGATCAGCGCGCCGATCAATTTATCGAGGGCGTTGTGTCGGCCGATGTCTTCGCGGCCCAGCAGCAGTTCGCCCTGGTTGTTCATGAACACCGCCGCATGCACCGCGCCGCTGTGCTGGCCCAGAGGCTGGAACGCGCTGATGCGCTGGCGCAGGCCGTCGAGCCACTCGGCCGGCGGCAGGGGCGCGCCGGGCAGTACCTCAAGGTCCGGCAGGGCGTGTTCCAGCGCTTCCACGCCGCACAACCCGCAACCGCTGGTACCGGC
This sequence comes from Pseudomonas sp. GW704-F2, assembly GCF_059423025.1. Taxonomy (NCBI): domain Bacteria; kingdom Pseudomonadati; phylum Pseudomonadota; class Gammaproteobacteria; order Pseudomonadales; family Pseudomonadaceae; genus Pseudomonas; species Pseudomonas sp. GW704-F2. The sequence continues at coordinate 109,035 of NZ_JBWKXO010000017.1, forward strand.
CAGTTGGCGGCGCTGCTGCTTGAGGTTCCAGAACGCGCGACTGGAAATCTGCACCTGAGCGTACTGGGCAGAGCCCGTGCCGCTGAGTTTCAGGTCATAAATGTCGCTAACGTCGGCGATAATGCCGCTGCCGATACTGAAGCCTACAATGAAGTCTTCGAGGTCCGTCGGCGTCACCAGCATCACGGCCTGGCTGATGTCGTTATAGGCAATCGCCAACGCCACTTCTTCCGCCAACGCGGTGCTGGCGACTTCCGTGTGTTCGAGCGTGCAAAACTGGTAGCTCTGGCTGGCGGCGGACGCGGGCGTTTGAGCAGCGGGCGCCGCGCAGACTGGGCGCTTGGCGTTCATGAGGCAGTACCGACGGCGGATGGGTCAGTGTTTAGACTAGGCGCGACAAAGCGTCGCGTCTAATTGCCAGTACTGATCTACCGATAGATGACGTCGATCAAGACTCGGTTTGCGATTTCTGAAACAGCGCGAAACACGCTTCCGCCAACGCAGAGCGCGGGGCGCTGCGGCGCATGATCAGCCCCAGGCGCGCCAGGGTGTGGGCGTCTTCGATCGGTTGCAGGCGCAGATGCTCGGTCAGCGCATCCAGGCCACCGTCCAAGGGCATCACCGCACAGCACAGCCCGCCGTGAACCGCTTGTAACAACTGATGGACCGCGTCGGTCTGCAACAACGGTTGCGGGTGCAGGCCCCGGCTATGGAAGTTGTGATCGATGGACTGACGGAAGTGCATGCCGCTGGTGAGCATGCCCAGCGGCAGTTCGATCAGGGCTTCCCAGCTCAGGGGCTTTTCGCCGAAGCTGAAATAGCGTTGGTCGTACAGCAGGCCCATGCGGGTTTCGCCGAGGGCCAGGGAGTCGAAGCGCTCGTTGTCCAGGCGGTCGAGGTAGGACACGCCGAGGTCCAGGCGATTGCTCGCCAATTGTTCGAGGATCTGTTCAGAGCTGAGGGCCGACAGCTCAAAGCGCAGGCTTGGGTGTTCTGTATGCAGTTGCTGCATCAGCGCCAACGGATCGAAACTCGACAGCGGCACCACGCCCAGGCGCAACGTCCCCACCAGGTTGCCGCGACAGGCTGCGGCTTCGGCCAGCAGGCCGTCATACGCCGCCAGCACCGTGCGCGCCCAGGCCAGCACGCGCTCACCCGGGGCGGTGAAGCCTTCGAAGCGCTGGCCACGGTTGACCAGTGGCAGATCGAGTTCTTCTTCGAGGCTGCGCAGGCGCATCGACAGGGTCGGCTGGGTGATATGGCAACGCGCGGCCGCCTGGCCGAAGTGGCGCGTCTCGTCGAGGGCGATGAGGAATTTCAGCTGCTTGATGTCCATCTTCGCTCCAGGGCTTATTCCAATGGCGGGGGGATTCTAGCGTGTTTGGGTCTTTAGGCGGCTGGGAACCCAGATCTGTTGGGCTGGTCTAGTCTTTGGCATCTGGAACTCAAACCCAAGGAGAGAGCAGCATGAGTATTTTGAGCTTTGTTAAGGAAGCCGGCGAAAAGTTGATCGACCTGTTGACGCCGGGTAATGCGAACGCCAGCGAGCAGTTGAAAGAGCATGTGGCCAAGGTCGGTCTGGGTAATCCGAACGTACAGACCACGGTTGACGGCGACAAGGTGACCGTGACCGGCGAAGTCGCCAGCCAGGAAGAGAAAGAGAAGATCCTGCTGGCGCTGGGCAATATTGCCGGGGTCGCGAGTGTGGATGACCAGATCAAGGTCACCGACCCCGCACCGATTGTGGCGGCGCGTTTTGTCGTGGTGAAGAAGGGCGACACCCTCAGCGCGATTTCCCTGGCGGTGTACGGCAACGCCAATCTGTACAACAAGATCTTTGAGGCCAACAAGCCGATGTTGTCGCATCCGGACAAGATCTACCCGGGGCAGACGCTGCGTATTCCCGAGTAGTACACGCGGTAAACCTGTGTGGGGGCTTGCTCCCACATGGGTTCAGAGTCCGACAATGAGATCCCGGTAGTCTTCGACTGCCGCAAATTCCCCGGTGTCCTTTGGCCCTTTTTTGCTGTCCGGCTCTTTCACCGCCAGCAAATGCCCCACGCCGAAGTCCCTGGCGCTGCGCAGGATCGGCAAGGTGTCGTCGATGAACAGGCTGCGCGCCGGGTCGAAGTCGATATCGGCCTGCAGGGCGTCCCAGAACTGTGGGTTTTCCTTGGCGAAACCGTAGTCGTGGGAACTGATCATCCGCTCGAAATACGGCGCCAGCTCGATGCGTTCCATCTTCAATGACAGCGAATCACGGTGCGCGTTGGTGATCAGGATCACGCGCTTGCCGGCCTGTCGGATCGCCGCCAGAAACGTATCGGCATCCGCACGCAGGGCGATCAGGTGGGCGGTTTCCTGCTTGAGTTCGCGCACCGGGATTTTCAGCTCGGTACTCCAGAAATCCAGGCAATACCATTGCAACTGGCCGGCGTTACGCTCGAACAGAGGCTGCAACTCCATCTCGGCCATGGCACGGCTCACCCCATGCAGCTCGGCGTAGCGTTGGGGCAGGTGTTCCATCCAGAAGTGGTTGTCGTAATGCAGGTCGAGCAGGGTGCCGTCCATGTCCAGCAGGACGGTGTCGATGGCGTGCCAGGGCAAAGAGGGCATGGGGCGTTCTCACGTAAGTAAAGATATCCGACACAGACAATCGGAAAAGCCACGGTATAGTAACCCGATCACCCCAAGGAGCCGCTTATGCGCCAGAAACCCACCGTCCTCTCCCGCGAAATAGTCGCCAGTAGCCGTTTGTTCCGCGTGGAAGCAGTGCAATTGCGCTTTTCCAACGGCGTAGAACGGACCTACGAGCGCCTGGTGGGGCGCGGTGCCGGCTACGGCGCGGTGATGATCGTGGCGATGATCGACGCCGAGCATGCGTTGCTGGTGGAGGAATACTGCGGCGGGACCGACGAATACGAGCTTTCGCTGCCCAAGGGTTTGATCGAGCCGGGCGAGGATGTGCTGGCGGCGGCGGACCGTGAACTCAAGGAAGAAGCCGGCTATGGCGCACGCCAGTTGGAGCACCTCACCGAGCTTTCGCTGTCGCCTGGCTACATGAGCCAGAAAATCCAGGTGGTACTGGCCACCGATCTGTATGAAGAACGCCTGGAAGGCGATGAGCCCGAGCCGATGCGTGTAGACCGGGTCAACCTGCGCGAGCTGGCGCAACTGGCGCAAAACGAGCAGTTCAGCGAAGGCCGTGCCCTGGCCGCGCTGTACCTGGTACGAGACCTGTTGACCCAGCGTGGAGTGTTCAGCGCATGAGCGAATTGTTTCTAGGCCACCCATTCATTGCCCCGGTGATCGAGCTGGCGCGCCAGGCCGGTGAAGTCATCATGCCGTTCTGGCGCGCCAATGTGGCCGTGACGTCCAAGTCCGATAATTCACCCGTGACGGCGGCGGACCTTGCCGCTCATCATCTGATTCTCGCCGGCCTTACCGCGCTGGACCCAAGCATCCCGGTGCTTTCTGAAGAAGACGCCGATATCGACCAGAGCGTGCGTGCCGGCTGGCAGCGCTGGTGGTTGGTGGACCCGTTGGATGGCACCAAGGAATTCATTTCCGGCAGCGATGAGTTCACTGTCAACATCGCGTTGATCGAACAGGGCCGCGTGGTGTTTGGCGTGGTGTCGATGCCCACCAGCGGCCGTTGCTACTTTGGCGGCGCGGGCCTGGGGGCGTGGCGCTCCGATGTGAACGAAGCGCCCAGGCCGATCCAGGTGCGCCTGGCCCCGGCCGCCGGCGAGGCGTTTACCGTGGTTGCCAGCCGCCGACACAGCAGCCCTGAGCAGGAGCGTTTGCTCCAGGGCTTGAGCGAAGGCTTGGGTGAGTTGAAGCTGGCGAATATCGGCAGCTCGTTGAAGTTTTGCCTGTTGGCCGAAGGCAGTGCCGATTGCTACCCGCGCCTGGCGCCGACCTCCCAGTGGGATACCGCCGCAGCCCAGGGCGTGCTCGAAGGTGCGGGCGGCGAAGTGCTGGAGTTGAGCGGCGAGCCGTTCAGCTATCCGGCGCGGGAATCGTTGCTGAACCCGTTCTTCCTGGCGCTGCCGGCCAAAGCCGCGTGGCGCGAACGCCTGCTCACCCTGGCCCGCGCTTAAGGCCTCAGCAGATCAACATGTGGGAGGGGCGGTGCGACGATTCGACTTGCTCCCACTTTGTTTTGTGGCGCGGCGGCTAGCGGTGCAGGACGTACTGGCCGCTGAAAACCACTGCGCGCTCGTCACTGCCGTCATTCACAATCCACGTTTCCAGGGTCAACCGCGCGCGGCCATAGCGCTTGTACGTCGCCACAAAGCGCTTCCACACTTTCTCCTCCGGCGCCTGGCAGATCACGGTCGCGTCTCGTGTGACCGGCAGCGGGTAACTGATCTGCCCTTCCTGGATCACGATATGCCCGTCTTCGAGAATGCCTTCTTCGCGCAACTGCAAGTGCAGCCAACCCCAACCCGCCAAGACCGCGCCGCAATAGAGGCTGCCGCCGAACATGGTGCTCTTGTGGTTGATATTGGCTTGCAGGGGCAAGTGCAGTTGCAATTGGCCGTGTTGCCAGTCGAGCACCTTGAGGCCCATTTCCCGGGTGAGGGGGATGTCGTGGTGGAGGATAGATTCCAGGTAACGGCTGTCGCGGCTCATGGCGGCCTCTTGGTGGGTAGGGTGGGTCATTCGTCGTCGCTGCTGTGGCTGGCGCTGTCGGCAAAGTTGAGGCCGTGCTTGCGCAGTTTGTCATGCAGGGTCTTGCGCGGTACGCCGAGGGCTTCGGCGAGGCTGCGCAGGGAACTGTGGGGGCGGCTCAGTTCGGCGGCGATCAGGCTTTTTTCGAACTGTTCGACTTGTTCGCTCAGGCCGCCGGGGGTGGAGGTCAGCAGGCCGGCGGAGAGATTGTCCGGGGTGTTGTCCAGCGCCAACTCCAGGCCCAGGGCGAAGCGCTCGGCGGCGTTCTGCAATTCCCGCACATTGCCCGGCCAACTGTGGCGCAGCAGCAGCGCGCGCTGGCCCGGCTGCAATTCGTGCAGCGGCAGGCCATGGCGGCTGCTGGCTTCGTCGGCAAAGTGCTGGAACAGCATCAACGCATCTTCACCGCGCTCACGCAGCGGTGGAATGCGCAACGGCGCGACGTTGAGGCGGTAATACAAGTCGGCGCGGAAGCGGCCCTGGTCGGCGGACTGGCGCAGGTCTTCCTTGGTGGCGGCGATGATGCGGATATCCAGCGGGATCAGTTGATTGCCGCCCAGGCGCTCGACCACGCGCTCCTGCAGCAGGCGCAGCAGCTTGACCTGCACGTCCAGGCTCATGCTTTCGATTTCGTCGAGGAACAATGTGCCGCCGTTGGCGAATTCGAATTTGCCGATGCGGCGTTTTTGCGCGCCGGTAAAGGCGCCCGGCTCGTGGCCGAACAGCTCGCTTTCGACCACCGACTCGGCGAGCGCGCCGGCGTTGATCGCCACGAAAGGCCCGCTGCGCCGGCTCGACAAGTCGTGCAGTGCGCGGGCGACCACCTCTTTGCCGGCGCCGGTTTCGCCGAGGATCAGTACATCGGCCTTGGTTGCCGCCAGCGCGCCGATCTGCTCGCGCAGGCGCAGCATTTGCGGGGAATGCCCGACCAGGCGCGTGCTCAATTGCTGGCGATCGCTGAGGGCCAGGCGCAGGCTGCGGTTATCCAGCACCAGCCGGCGCAGGGCCAGGGCGCGGCGCACGCGGTCGAGCAGGGCGTCGCTGGCGAACGGCTTTTCGAGGAAGTCATACGCACCGGCACGCATGGCCTGCACCGCCAGCGGTACATCGCCGTGGCCGGTGATCAGCAGCACTGGCAGCTCCGGGTCCTGGCCGTGCAGCTCGGCCAGCAGCTCCAGGCCGTCCATGCCAGGCATGCGGATATCGCTGACCACCACGCCCGGCCAATCCCGCGACAGCTGTGCGGTGAGGCCGGTGGCTTCGCCCAGGGGCAGGACTTTCAGCCCGGCCAGGTCCAGGGTCTGGCACAAGGCCTGACGCAAGTGTGGATCGTCGTCGATCAACACCACCTGAATCTGGTTATCGATACTCATACACTGCGGTCCTCGGACGGTTGCAGACTGACGCCCGGCGAGCCGGCACGCAATTTCAAGGTTAACAGCGCGCCGCCTTGCTTGTGGTTGGCAAACAGCAGTTCGCCACCAAAGGCACGCATCAAGGTGTCACAGATCGCCAGGCCCAGCCCGAGGCCCTGGGTGCGGGTCTTGGTGGTATAGAACGGCTCGCTGGCGCGTCCCAGGGCTTCCATGCAAAACCCCGGGCCGTTGTCGCGAATGTACAGGTTGACGCCCTGCTCGGTGGTTTCGGCACTCAGCCAGAGTTTGCGCGGCGGGCCTTTTTCGGTGAGGGCGTCGAGGGCATTGGCCAGCAGGTTGCCCAGCACCTGGCGTAGGCGGGTTTCACCGGCCTCGACCCACAAGGTCGCCTCGGGCAAATCGCGGATCAGCTCGACTTCCATCGCGCGCCGCCGTTTGGCCAGCAACGCCAGCGCGTCGTCCAGTGCCGGTTGCAGGGCGACGCTTTCCGGCGCATGCCGATCGCGGCGGGCGAACGCGCGCAAGTGGGCGATGATCGAGGCCATGCGGCCGGTCAGTTCGCTGATCAGTTTGAGATTGCCGCGCGCGTCGTCGGTTCGCTCATGGTCGAGCAGGATTTCGGCGTTTTCCGCGTAGCTGCGAATCGCCGCCAGGGGTTGATTGAGCTCGTGGCTGATGCTCGCCGACATGGTGCCCAGCGCCGACAGTTTGCCCGCCTGCACCAGGTCGTCCTGGGCGCGCACCAGTTCCTGCTGCGCATGTTCGCGCTCCAGCACTTCCTGTTTCAGGCGTCGGTTGAGCCCTTCCAGGTCGCTGGTACGCTCGGCCACGCGCATTTCCAGTTCGCGTCGGGCCTTGGCTTCGAAGGCGATGCGGTCCAGGTAGTGCCGACGGCGCTGCATCATCAGGCCCAGCAGCAACATCAGCACCAACAGCGTGGCGCCGCCCACCGCGACCACGGTGCGTACCGGGCGGTTGATCAACGATTGTGGCGCGAGGATCTCCACGTTCCAGCCGGTTTCGGCGATGGCCGTGGATTGGCGCAGCCAGGCCGTCGGGCTCAAGGCCAGCGGTTGCGGATCGCGGGTCGGGTAGGGCTGGATCGCGATGATCGCCTGGTGCTCTTCGTCCGTCAGTGGCCGGGTGGCGCGGAACCGCCATTGCGGGCGCGAGGTCAGGATCACGACGCCGTTGTGGTCGGTGACCAGCAGTTGCTCGGGGGTGTTGCCCCACAGGCTTTCGGTGTGGTCCAGGTCGACCTTGACCACCAGCACACCGATGACTTTCTCGCCATCGCGCACCGCGGCGGCGAAGAAGTAGCCGCGTTTGGCCGAGGTGGTGCCCAAGCCGAAGAATCGGCCCAGGCGTCCGGCCATGGCTTCGCTGAAATACGGGCGGAACGAGAAATTGCGCCCGACGAAGCTGTCTTGCTTGTCCCAGTTGGACGCAGCGAGGGTCTTGCCGGTGGTGTCCATCAGGTACATCACTTCGACCCCGGCCTGGGCGGCGACGTCCTTGAGCAACAGGTTGGCGTTGGCCAGGTTGGTACTGACCTGCGGTGCCGCCAGCGCGGTGCGCAGGGCTGGCAAGTCGCCGAGGATCTGCGGCAGCACTTCATAGCGGTGCAGGGTGCCCAGCAGGTTGGCGACGTACAGGTCGAGGGTCTGGCGGTTCTGCCCGGCCAGTTCGCTGCGGTAGTAGCGCTCGGCCAGGTGCTCCAGCGGCCACAGCAGCGGCGCCAGGCACAGCGCCAACAGGGCGAGGCTGCGCCAGCGGGGTCTTCGCGGGAGGGGTGGGGTCATGGGAGTCATGCGCCTGAGGGTACAGGCGCATTATGCCTAGTGCTGCTGTGCAAGACACTCGCGCAATGCGTCTTGCCACTGTGGCTGGCTGACCTGCCACTGCTGTTGCAGACGGCTGCAATCGAGGCGCGAGTTCAGTGGGCGCCTGGCCGGCGTCGGGTAGGCGCTGGACGGGATCGCTTCCAGGTCGGCGCAGGGTTTGCCTGTGGCGCGCAGGTGCTCGCCAATCGCCTGGGCGAAGCCGAACCACGACGTTTCGCCTTGGGCGGTCAGGTGATAGACACCCCAGTCGCCCGCTTGCCCGGCCTGCCAGCGCTCGATCAACGCGCGGGTGCTGTTGGCGATGGTGCCGGCCCAGGTCGGCGCGCCGATCTGGTCGGCGACGATCCGCATCTGCGGTTTTTCTTGCAGCAGACGCTGCATGGTCAACAGGAAGTTCTTGCCGTGAAGGGAGTAAACCCAACTGGTGCGCAGGATCAGGTATTCGCCCCCGACTGCCACGATCGCCTGCTCACCGGCGAGCTTGCTCTGGCCGTAGACGCCCAGCGGGTTGGGTGTGTCGGCTTCGGTGTAGGGCGCGGTTTTACTGCCGTCGAACACGTAGTCGGTGGAGTAATGGATCAGCGGCACGCCCAAGGCCTTGGCTTCTTCGGCGAGAACGCCGGGCGCGGTGGCATTGATCGCGAAGGCCGCGTCCGGCTCGCTTTCGGCCTGATCGACCGCGGTGTGGGCCGCGGCGTTGATGATCAGGTCGGGGCGATGGGCGCGCACTTGCTGGCGGATCTGGTCGACGTGAGCCAGGTCCAGCCTGTCGCGGCCCAGCACGATGAGTTCGCCCAGGCCCAGGAGCCGTTGTTGCAGCTCTTGGGAGAGTTGGCCGTGTTGGCCGGTGATCAGAATTTTAAGGCGGCTGCTCAAGGGAATAGCTCCGCGTCCTTCAGGTCTTTGCCGTTCTGATCTTTGGCGGACAATGTCGGTGTGCCGTCCAACTGCCAATCGATGTCGAGTTCGGTGTCGTTCCAGCGAATGCAACGCTCTGCGGCAGGCGTGTAGTAGTCGGTCGTCTTGTAGAGAAACTCGGCGTAGTCGCTGAGGACCACAAAGCCGTGGGCGAACCCCGGTGGAATCCACAATTGGCGGCTATTGTCGGCAGACAGGCGCACGCTGGCCCACCTGCCGAAATTAGGCGAACTGCGGCGGATATCCACCGCCACATCCAATACTTCACCCGCTGTCACGCGTACCAGTTTGCCCTGGGCGTGTTCGATCTGATAGTGCAGGCCCCGCAGCACGCCTTTTTGCGAGCGTGAGTGGTTGTCCTGCACAAATTGTGGTTGTAAACCTGTGGCCTGGGCAAAATCCCGGGCGTTGAAGCTCTCGTAGAAAAAGCCGCGCTCATCGCCAAAAACCTTCGGCTCGATGATCAATACACCGGGCAACTCAGTGGCGGTTACATTCATTCAGCTTCCCCGGCGAGCGTGTACAAATATTGACCGTAGCCGGTTTTGCCAAAGTACTTGGCGCGTTCCAGCAGATGGTCACGATCGATCCAGCCATTCTCGTAAGCGATCTCTTCAAGGCAGGCAACTTTCAGCCCTTGGCGGTGCTCGATGGTCTGCACATAGGTCGAGGCTTCGAGCAGGCTGTCGTGGGTGCCGGTGTCGAGCCAGGCAAAGCCACGGCCGAAGCGCTCTACATGCAGGTCGCCGCGTTGGAGATAAGCATTGTTTATGTCGGTAATCTCCAGCTCTCCGCGTGGCGAGGGCTTGACCGCCTTGGCGATGTTGATCACGTCGTTATCGTAGAAATACAGACCGGTCACGGCATAGCTGGATTTCGGCTTCGCCGGCTTCTCTTCGATCGACAGGGCGCGGCCCTCTTTGTCGAAGTCGATTACGCCGAAACGCTCTGGATCTTTGACCCAATAGCCGAACACGGTGGCGCCGGACGGGCGTTCGGCCGCGGTGCGCAGTTGATCACCGAAGTGTTGGCCATGGAAAATATTGTCGCCCAGGATCAGGCACACCGGATCGTCGCCGATGAATGCTTCGCCAATGATGAAGGCTTGAGCCAAACCGTCCGGCGACGGCTGCTCCGCATAGCTGAAACGCACGCCGAACTGGCTGCCATCCCCCAGCAGATTGCGGTATTGCGGCAAGTCCACCGGCGTGGAGATCACCAGGATGTCCTTGATTCCCGCGAGCATCAGCACCGAGATCGGGTAGTAGATCATCGGCTTGTCATACACCGGCAACAGTTGCTTGGACACGCCCAGGGTGATGGGGTGCAAACGGGTGCCGGAGCCGCCGGCCAATACGATTCCCTTTGTCATGCAAGCAGATCCTTCATGTCGGTATTGCCCAATCGTTCGCCCTGATAACTGCCGTCCTGGACCCTGCGGCACCATTCCAGGTTATCGAGGTACCACTGCACGGTTTTGCGCAGCCCGGTTTCAAAGGTTTCTTGCGGCACCCAGCCCAACTCGCGTTCGATCTTGCTGGCATCGATGGCGTAGCGCTGGTCGTGGCCGGGGCGGTCCTTGACGAAGGTGATCAGGTCGGCAAAGTGCGCGACACCGGCCGGGTGTTGCGGTGCCAGCTCTTCCAGCAGGGCGCAGATGCTGCGTACCACGTCGATATTCTTCTGCTCGTTGTGGCCGCCGATGTTGTAGGTCTCGCCGACCACGCCTTCGGTCACCACCTTGAGCAACGCACGGGCGTGGTCTTCGACGAACAGCCAGTCGCGGACCTGCAAGCCGTCGCCATAGACTGGCAACGGCTTGCCAGCGAGGGCGTTGAGGATCACCAGGGGGATCAGCTTCTCGGGGAAATGAAACGGCCCGTAGTTGTTCGAGCAGTTGGTCAGCAATACCGGCAGGCCATACGTGCGCTGCCAGGCGCGAACCAGGTGGTCGGACGCGGCCTTGCTGGCCGAGTAGGGCGAGCTGGGGGCGTAGGGCGTGGTTTCAGTGAACAGATCGTCCACGCCGTGCAGGTCGCCGTACACCTCGTCGGTGGAGATGTGGTGGAAGCGGAACGCGCTCCTGGCCGGCTCTGCGAGCGTTTGCCAATACGCGCGGGCAGCTTCCAGCAGGCTGTAGGTGCCGACAATGTTGGTCTGGATAAAATCCGACGGGCCGTCGATGGAACGGTCGACATGGGACTCGGCCGCCAGGTGCATGATCGCCTGGGGCTCGAAGCGCGCGAGCACGGCGCTGACGGTGGCCTGGTCGACGATATCGGCCTGGACGAACTCATAGCGGCTGTTGGACGCGATGCTGGTCAGCGACTCCAGGTTGCCGGCGTAGGTCAGTTTGTCCAGGTTGAGCACTTCGTGCTCGGTGTGTTGAATCAGGTGGCGGATCAGGGCAGAGCCGATGAAACCGGCACCACCGGTGATAAGAATACGCATGTCGGGGGGCCTTTTCCTTAGACGGACATTTAGCGAATGGGGCATAGCTTGAGTTGTGACGCGGATCTGTGCAAGCGCGGCACGTTGGGGGGTTGCTTAACCCCCATCAACAATGGCGATATAGGCGCCTGATAAAAACAGAGGTCTTCATCATGTTGCTTGCCACGTTGATCCATCGCACCAGCCTGCCTTGCCCGCAAGTGGGGCCCGATCAGGCTGCACACTTGCTTGAGCGGCATTATGGCCTTGGCGGCACATTGCAATCACTTGGCAGCCAACAAGACCTCAACTACAGCGTCGACACCAACCATGGCCGCTTTGTTCTGAAAATCTGCCTGGGCGACTACGCCGCCGTCGAATTGCACGCCCAGCACGCCGCGCTCCACGCCTTGCAGGCGCAGGACGGGTTGCGCGTCCCCCGAGTCATCAAGGCCCTGACCGGTGAGGACCTGCTGACCGTGACCGTCGACGGGCAAACCCTGCACCTGCGGCTGTTGGATTACATCGACGGCCAGCCCTTGACCCACCTGCCTCACGTGGGCCGCGAGGTCATCGCAGGCTTCGGTGACTTGTGCGGGCGGATGAGCCAGGCGCTGGCCGATTTTGCGCATCCGGGCCTGGAGCGGACCCTGCAATGGGACCCGCGCCACGCGCAGGAACTGATCAGCCACCTGCTGGCGACCCTGCCAGACCTGCCCCACCGCGCGGCATTGGAGCAAGTCGCCGAGCAGGTCGGTGAGCGCATTCGGCCCCTGGCGGATCACTTGCCGTGGCAAGCGGTACACATGGACATTACCGATGACAATGTGGTCTGGCAGCGCGATGCCCTGCGTCATTGGCAGATCCAGGGGGTGATCGATTTCGGCGATCTGGTACACACCTGGCGCATCGCCGACCTGTCGGTGACCTGCGCCGCCCTGTTGCACCATGCCCAGGGCGATCCCTTTGCCATTTTGCCGGCAATCCAGGCCTGTCATGCTGTTACGCCGTTGCAGCGCGAAGAACTGCAGGCGCTATGGCCGCTGATCGTCGCCCGTGCGGCGGTGCTGGTGCTCAGCAGCGAACAGCAGCAACGCCTGGACCCCGATAACGACTACCTGTTGAAAAACGCCGAGCATGAGTGGGAAATTTTCCAGGTTGCAACGTCGGTGCCGTTTGAATTGATGGAGGCGGCGATCCTGCTCTGTGTCGGGCAGACGCTGCCACCGATCGCCAGCGAGGGGTTCGCGCCGCTCTTGCCGGGGCTGGTGGGACGCGAGTTCGCGCTGATCGACCTGGGAGTGCTCAGCCCACACTTCGAAGCGGGCAATTGGGAGCAGCCGGGGATTGACCGGCGCTTACTGGACGAGGCTGCGGCGGTTCACGGGTTGGCCGCCAGTCGCTACGGCCAATACCGTTTGTCGCGCACCTGCCCGGACAGCGCCACGGAGCCGCAGACGTTCCCGCTGCATGTCGAGTTGCACCTGCCCCACGGTACAGCGGTGGAGGCGCCCTTCGCTGGGGTGCTGCGTGTCGGTGCCGATGGCTTGCTGTGCGTGCAGGATGGTCCGTTGAGCCTGCGCTTGTGGGGCGTAAGCACCTCATTGAGCGCGGGAGCGGCGGTGGTGGAAGGGCAAATACTGGGCGAGGTCCATGCCCCCCTGACTGTGCAATGGTGCCGCGCTGACGTTGAGCCACCGCTGTTCTGCACGCCGAGCCGGGCGTCGGCGTGGCAAGCGCTATGCCCGTCACCCTCGGCGCTGCTGGGGCTGGCCTGCGATGCCGAACCCGAGCTCGACCCCCAAGCCCTGCTGGCGCGACGCGACGCCAGCTTCGCGCGCTCGCAGAAGCACTATTACGTCGATCCGCCGCGCATCGAACGAGGCTGGCGCAACCATCTGATCGACATGCAAGGCCGTTCCTATTTGGACATGCTCAACAACGTCGCCGTGCTCGGCCATGGTCACCCCCGCATGGCAGCGGTGGCAGCGCGGCAGTGGTCGCTGCTCAACACCAACTCGCGCTTTCACTATGCGGCGATTGCCGAATTCTCCGAGCGCTTGCTGGCGCTGGCGCCGGACGGCATGGACCGGGTCTTCCTGGTCAATAGCGGCACCGAGGCCAATGACCTGGCCATCCGCCTGGCCTGGGCCTACAGCGGCGGGCGCGACATGCTCAGTGTGCTGGAGGCCTACCACGGTTGGTCGGTGGCGGCGGATGCGGTGTCCACGTCGATTGCCGATAACCCCAAGGCCCTGAGCAGTCGTCCGGACTGGGTCCACCCGGTGACCGCGCCCAATACCTATCGCGGTGAGTTCCGCGGGCAGGACAGCGCGCCGGATTACGTGCGAAGTGTGGAACACAACTTGGCGAAAATCGCCGCGAGCCAGCGCCAACTGGCCGGCTTCATCTGTGAGCCGGTGTATGGCAATGCCGGGGGCATCTCCCTGCCGCCGGGCTATTTGCAGCAGGTGTATGCGTTGGTGCGTGCCCAAGGTGGCGTGTGCATCGCCGATGAGGTTCAGGTGGGTTATGGCCGCATGGGGCATTTCTTCTGGGGCTTTGAAGAGCAGGGCGTGGTGCCCGATATCATTACCATGGCCAAGGGCATGGGCAACGGTCAGCCGTTGGGGGCGGTGATCACCCGTCGCGAGATTGCCGAGGCGCTGGAGGCCGAGGGGTATTTCTTCTCGTCTTCAGGGGGCAGCCCGGTCAGTTGCCGGATCGGCATGGCGGTGCTGGATGTGATGGAGGAAGAAAAGCTCTGGGAAAACGCCCAAGTGGTCGGCGCGCATTTCAAGGCGCGGCTGGAAGCCCTGATCGATCGTCACCCGTTGGTCGGCGCGGTTCATGGGTCCGGCTTCTATCTGGGCCTGGAACTGGTGCGCGACCGGCATACCCTGGAACCCGCCACCGAAGAGACCACACTGCTGTGCGACCGCTTGCGTGAGCTGGGGATTTTCATGCAGCCGACCGGTGATTACCTGAATATTCTCAAGATCAAGCCGCCGATGGTCACCTCCAGACGCAGTGTGGATTTCTTTGTCGACATGCTGTCGAAGGTGCTGGATGAACAGCTATAAATAATCGATTGTTATCGGTTAAATGCTGTCATATTTATCGGCTATATTGTTTTGATGCTTTTAAGGCCGATTTTTATCGGTTATAAAGTCGGCCTTCACCCTTTCGGAGCCCTGATCGCCATGACCACCCTGCACAGCACACCTCGCTCCGATGGCTTTCATATGCCTGCCGAATGGGCGCCACAGACCCAAGCCTGGATGATCTGGCCCGAGCGCCCGGACAACTGGCGCCTGGGTGGCAAGCCGGCGCAGGCCGCGCACGTGGCGGTGGCCAAGGCTATCGCGCGTTTCGAGCCGGTCACCGTGGCGGTTTCCGCCGGCCAGTACGAAAACGCCCGTGCCCGCCTCGACGTGCCCAATATCCGCGTGGTGGAAATGTCCAGCGACGACGCCTGGGTGCGCGACACCGGCCCGACTTTCGTGATCGACAACCGTGGCGAAGTGCGCGGCGTAAACTGGGATTTCAACGCCTGGGGCGGTTTTGACGGCGGCCTGTATGCGCCGTGGAACCGTGACGCGCAGGTCGGCGGCAAGATCCTCGAGATCGAGCGTGCGCCGCGCTACCGCACCGAAGGGTTTGTGCTGGAAGGCGGCTCGATTCATGTCGACGGCGAAGGCACCCTGATCACCACCGAAGAATGCCTGCTCAACCGCAATCGCAACCCGCATCTCGACCGTGCAGCCATCGAGGCGGTGCTGAGCGCCAACCTGGCTGTGGATAAGATCATCTGGTTGCCAGACGGCCTGTTCAACGACGAAACCGACGGCCATGTGGATAACTTCTGCTGCTATGTACGCCCGGGCGAAGTGCTGCTGGCTTGGACCGACGACCCGCAAGACCCGAACTACTCACGCTGCCACGCCGCCATGGACGTGCTGCAAAGCAGCACCGATGCCCGGGGCCGCTCGTTCACAGTGCATAAAATGCCGATTCCGGGGCCGCTTTATGCCACCGAAGCAGAGTGCGCGGGTGTGGACCCGATGGACGGCAGCCAGGAGCGCAACCCTTCCGTGCGTCTGGCCGGTTCCTACGTCAACTTCCTGATCGTCAACGGCGGCATCATCGCGCCGAGCTTCGACGACCCGCTGGACAACCGGGCCCGTGAAATCCTGCAGAACCTGTTCCCGCAGCACGAAGTGGTGATGGTGCCGGGCCGCGAACTGTTACTGGGTGGGGGCAATATCCATTGCCTGACCCAACAACAGCCTGCCCCGCAGAAAAATTGAGTGCGGTTGTAACAACGTCGGAGCGACGACCGAGCGCCACTCGGTTCTAGCGTTCACAGCAAGCCCGCGGCCCCGTAAGGCCGTGGGCTTTTTTGTGTCCAACTGCCTATAAATACTGCACATTGGCATAGCTCTTGTATTGGTATTGTCACAGTGGCCCACGGTGATGACTGCGCAGTTCTGTCATAAACCTTGAGTAAGTTAGCCGCTCATGCAGTAGGAGAGAGCGCTGAAATGAATGTCGATATCAACTTGATGCACACGCGCACGTTCCACCCCGTGCGAGTCAACAGTGACGAAATCCATGCGCTGGCGCTCTGGTTGAAGGCACATGGCTCACGGCAGGTCAGGCAGCCGCCCGATTTATTCAGTGTGATGAGTGAGCGCTACCCGGCAGGCTTGTTCAGCGACGAAGAAATGCACGCATTGTGCGAATTGATGAATAACTGAGAACTCGCCGATCAACCATCGGCGAGGGAACATGTTCGCTATTGCGGTGTGCCCTTCACTGAATAAGTGATTGAGCTATACCTGTCGCGAGCAGGCTCTCATTTAAAGTCGGTTCAGTCTCAGAAACGGCAGGTTCCCCTCACCATGATGTGACGACAGATCTTCGGGCTGAATCTGCGTCACATGGTTCGCTTAAGCGCATAAGACCTTACTTGAGAATAATGACAATTATTTGCATTTGGGCGCATGCCTGTTCCCACGCGTTCGACTTATAAAATATGTTAGTGAGTCCGTATTTTTTCTGTATGGATAAGACTTCCAGGCGATGGCCAAAGCGCTGTAGGCCGTGGCTTAGAATTTTTTTGCCTAAATACAGACGATTCGCGAAATTGACACATAGTTCAACGCGAGACTAGCATTGCGTCCAACGCCTGTGGCTAACAGCCATGACTTAACCAATAAGAAAAGGCCCGCGGCAGTTCAGTCGTCCGCGGGCTTTGTTTTTTTCGGAAAAAGTCGACACCAAAACAGCAATATGGAGCCTGGTGTCATAGCGCGTACTCAACCAGTAATAAGGAATATAAGAAATGTTGAAACAACGGATGAGTCTGATCGCTCTGGGGATTTTGAGCGCATCGACAGCCATGGCAAACGACCAGGAGCAATCCAAGGGTTTCGTTGAAGACAGCCACCTGAACATCGCCGCACGTAACGCTTACATCAGCCGTGACTACAAGAACGACAAGCAAGACAAAGCCGAATGGGGCCAAGGCTTCATCGGCAAGTTCGAGTCTGGTTTCACCCAAGGCACCGTCGGTGTCGGTGTGGACGTGATTGGCCAGTACGCCATTCGTCTGGACGGCGGTAAAGGCCGCAGCGGCGCGGGCGGTATCGACTTCTTCAAGCAAGGCGACAGCGGCTCGGCTGCCAACGACCTGGCCAAAGGCGGCGCGGCGGTGAAGTTCCGCCTGTCCAACACTGTGCTCAAGTACGGCGACCAGTTCCCGAACGTGCCCGTGCTGGCTTACGACAACTCTCGTCTGTTGTCGGAAACCTACACCGGTACCTCGATCGTTTCCAAAGAGATCGAAGGTCTGCAACTGGACGCGGGTCACTTCACCAAGGAAGCGCGTAAGAGCGCTGAAGGTACCGACAGCGGCCGTCTGAAAAGCATCGATTACATCGGTGGTAGCTACAAATTCACCGAAAGCCTGTCGGCAGCGCTGTACGCCTCCGACATGCAGGACGTGCTGAAGAAGCAATACGTCAACGTCAACTACGTACTGGCCCTGCCGGAAAAGCAGTCGCTGACGTTTGACTTCAACGGCTACAAGACCAAGCTGGATCGCAGCTTCGCCCTGGAAAACCAAGGTGATGCAGACGCGCGCGACAACAAAATCTGGAGCCTGGGCGCCACGTGGGCTGTTGGTCCGCACAGCTTCACCGTCGCTCACCAGCGCAGCACCGGCGACACCGGCTACCTGTACGGCGGCTACCGCAACGATGGCGGCATCGGCGACGGCGGCAACACCATCCTGCTGGCCAACTCCTACTGGTCCGACTTCAACGGCAAGGACGAGCGTTCGTGGCAAGCGGCCTACGGCATCGACTTCGCTACCTTCGGTGTACCTGGCTTGACCTACAACGTGGCTTACGTGCGCGGTACCAACATCGACGACGGCAGTGGCCGTGGCGATGGCACCGAGCGTGAAATCTTTAACCAGTTCAAGTACATCGTCCAGAGCGGCCCAGCCAAAGACCTGAGCCTGCGTGCTCGTGCCTCGTGGTTGCGCGTTTCCAACAACGCTGACAAGTACAACGTAGGCGGTAACGAATTCCGCCTGTTCGCCGACTACCCGATCAACGTTTTCTAATTGATCCGGCGTCGCGCCTGATTGCAGGCGATAAAAAACCCCGACTGGTTCGGGGTTTTTTTATGTCGCGGGTTCAGTCCTGCCGGTTTTGCAGAATCTTGCGGGCGAGGGATGCGTTGACGTAGTCAGTCATCAGCATCAGGCCTTTATAGGGTTCGATCTTCTTGTTGTCGATGCACAGCTGCGCCATCTGCAACAGCACCTCGCCATCGCCACCACCTGGCTTACCAGCACGTAGGGCAACAACCGGCTGCCCAGGGAAAATACCTGCAGCAACTGTTCTCGCGACTGCTGCGCGCGCCGCCCCGCCCATTGCGTACCGGCCAGCGCGGCCACGCCGATCAGCACGTTGACATAGGCTTGGGCTTGTTCGGGAACCCGCGCGCCCTCGGTGGCGCGCTGCAATTGCCATGTTCCAACGCCGGCCAGCAGCAGGGGAAAAATGATCAGCAGGAAAATCAGTTTTATGGCGTTCATGGGAGTCCGTTCGCAACGCAGAAAGCGAACGTTTATACCGAAGAACAGGTGGGGTGGGCGAGAGGAGCGGTCTTCCCGGGCGTTAGGAAAAAGCGCCGCGGGAAGGAGGAGGGCTCTGTAGGCTAAATCGTCAGCCTCAGGCTTTGGCTGGCGCCAGTTTCTTGCAGTTTGCCTTGCGGGTCGGGTATTGCTCGCACTTGCGCAGCACGGTTTGCACCTGCTGCGCGTTCTGCAGTTGCTGGTTGGCCAGCAACTTCTCGGTGATGAACAGCTCTTCCGAGCCCAGGTTGCGTTCGGCCTTGTCGATCATCGCCAGTGCCGATTGCCCGTCGCCGCGCTTGAGGTGGTAGCTGATCATCAGGTCATAGGTCGACGGGCCGGCCAGGCTCCAGTCCTTGATGGCCTGCAACTCTTTCAAGGCTGCGCCGCTGTTGCCCTGGGCCAGGCGCACGGTATACGCCGTGCGCCGGATGCTTGGCTGGTCCTTGACCGGCGAGGCCAGGGCCTTGCGGATAAACCCGTCGGCCGCAGGCAGCTTGTTTTTCTCCAGGGCGTCGTTGGCGAAGTAGGCGTCCTTGTAGCCCTGCATGGCCTTGGCCACTTGTGGCGTACTTTTGATCTTCGCCCAGCTCTCGGGGTTGATGCGCGCGCGGCGCTCCTGGCGGTACTCGCGCTGCAGGTACTGGCGCAACTCGGTGTCGCGATCCATCGCCGACATGTGGGAGCGATTGAAATACTGGGTGGTCGCGGAAATGCTGGTGGTCAGCCCATCTTTGACCAGCACGTCCAGCTCCTGAGTGAAGCGGTTGAGATTGAACTGCTGCAGCGAATCCTGCATGGCGTTCTTGCGCGCGGTCAGGAAGCCGCTGAGCAACGGTTTCTGTTTGCCCTGGAAGTCGTTGAGGCGCTCCAGGCTATGGGTGGCGGCACGGGGCGCGTAACCGGCGCGGATCATCAAGTCGGTGCCGAGCAGGTCGGCCTGGTCTTCCTGGGTGCGGCCCCACGCGGTGCTCCACACATGGTCGGAAAACGTGTTGGCCAACGTGGTGTAGAGCACGGTGTTGCCGATGGTTTTCTGGGTGCCGGCGGGGTCTTTGCTGAACAGCTTCATCGTGCCGGAACTGCGGTCCACGCCGGTATCGGCGGCCATGGTGGCCAAGGCCACGGTGGAGGCCACTGTGGTGAACATCTCTTTCTGCTGCTGGAAGGCCGCCATGCGGTCATGGTGATGCAGCAGAACGTGGCTCATTTCGTGGCCGAGCATTGCAGCGATTTCATCTTCGCTGCCGACGTTGTCCAGCATGCCCAGCGGCACGAACACATTGCCGTAAGGGTCCGCCGAGGGCCCGAAGCTGTAGCTGTCGGTGATTTTCACCTGCAAGGCCGGCAACTCCCCCGGCCAACCTTTGGACAGGCGCGTGACAATCCCCTGCAGATACACCTGCAGCATCGGGATATCCACCAGGTTCTGCTGGCGTGCTTCGGCCGCCGGTACGGCGCGCCCGTCATAGCTCAAGCGCTGCTGGCTCTGGCGTTGCGGGTCGAGCTTGTAGTACTGGCGCACGTCGGTGTTATCCACGTAGTGGCCCTGGACCCTGGATTGGGTCGACGGACCCACCAGGTTCAGGAACGCCTGGTCGGCGCCCTTCAATGTCGCGCAACCACTGAGTACCGTGCTGGCCAGTAAGCTGGCTGCCAATAGAGATCCCTTCACCGCACCGCTCCTTTTATTGATTGCAGCCCGCACCAAAACCGATGGTGGAGTTGTTGCGGCTGTCTTTGGTCTGGCTCTTGGTCAGGCCCTGGCAGGGCAGGTCGACCACATTGAGTGGCGGTTCGATGCGCAGGTCCATGGTGTCCAGCCAGACCTTCTGACCCGCCAGCTCAACCTGCACCAGATCCAGCGCCTTGTTGTACTGCAACACGGGGACGGGTTGGGTCGGCGCGTCTTTTTTCGGCAGCTCGCGCTGTTGTTTACCCTGTTCATCCAGCACCGCCACCGGGTCGGCCAGAAACGCCTTGATGCTGTGGGTTTCCGCCCAGGCACCCTGGGTGAAGAGTGCAACGAGCACGACGATCAGACTTCTGTTCATCCTTGGATTCCTTGAGTCAAATGACAAAGCGACGCGCTCAACGATCGCGATCGAAGAAGGCTTCGATACGTTCGCTGAACAGCACCAACGACAGCAAAACAATGCCCAACACGTTCACCGGCGTGATGTGGCTGACGCTCAGCAGCACACTCACCGAGACGAGCACCGACATCACCAGCAGCCATGACGGGCACGGCGAAGAAAAAAACCAGATTTCCTGGCGCCGCCACCGGCTCCAGGTGCGCTGACCCGCCAGCCGCCGCGCGTGCAGCGCCTTGAGCACGGCAATCAACGCCAGCAGGCCCAGTTCGAGCAGGTCCAGCCAATTAAAGGGCAGGCCAGGGAAGTTGGCAGGCTCATGGTCATAGTCCATGCCCGCATTGATCAGGTTGTCGAGGGCCATGGCATGCAGATAAACGCCAGGTAGCTGGCCGTGTACCGGCGACTCCACCAGATCACCCGTCGAGGTGATATTGGCCCCGACCAGGACCAGACGGTCGCGCAGCAACTCGGCGACCAGGGCTTGGTCGTCCGGGTCGCTGACTTCCAGGTCGCTCGCCGCCAACGTCAGCGTATAAGGGCAGCGTGCCTGCTCCGAGCCATCGAGTTTCCAGAACACCGCCTGGAGCAACTGCGCCAGGCCATCCAGCAAAAAATGCCGCGCCGGTGCGCAGTGGCGCACGTCGGCGATCCGCGCCTGCTCCGGTGCCAGCTTCAGCCCCCATTGCACCGCGATCGGTTGCCGGCGTGCGGCGGTTTGGGCGTCCACCGGCGGCGACGGGCAGGCCTGTGTCCCACAGAATGCGCGGTACAGCGCCAGGGCCGGTGTTTCCATCAGGCCTATGGGCGTATTCACCGCCAGCGGGTACTTGTCATCGACTCCATCCCATGCCACCAGGCCCGGGCGGCTGACCTCGACAAACGGTGCCAGCGTATTGGCCTGGCCTGCCTCACCCCGCTCCACCCCGGTATTGGCCAGCCACAACGGAATGCCCTGGCGTTGATAGCGCTCGAACACATTCGCCAATAACTGACTGCCCCGTGCCGGGTCGCCGAAAGAGTGGTCATGGCTGTAGAGCAAGTCGACAAACACCGCCTTGGGTTTGAACGCCAGCAAGCGCTTGAACAACTTGCTCTGCTCGCCATAGGGCATCGGCCAGGAGGTGGCGTTGCGCATCAGGTACGCGTCATCGATCAACACCACCGCCACCCGCTGCTGCCCTTCATGGGCGTAGTGGCTGGCGAACATCCGGTTGAGCCACTGCGCCGACGCCTTGTCGCTGGAACTGGCCAGGCCGAAAGGATCGAGGATCGCCAGCAGCACGATGAGGGCCGCCAGCCAATAGCGGCGGTATTTGAACAGCGGGGGGGGCGACAACATCCATGTCTCGATAAAAGGCAGCAGCAAGACAGGGTTTTTAACGTGGTGGGGAGGGGGTGTCAATTGGAAAGGTGGCGAAATGCCATATTCTGTGTGTGAATTGCCGGCGCAACCTGAAACATCGTGAGCAGGCACAAACAAAAAGGCTCATCTTTCGGCGACCCTTTCCCGTTACTGCTCAAGCATCAAGCTACACCAAATGATTATCGGCGCTTCCACAGGTACGACTTGCGGTTGCAACGGCGCCTGTGTGTGCGGTGGCGGTTCCTCTGGTTCAGGCGCTGGGGGCTGATACTTGGCGGCGTGCGCGTTATCGACTGACATATTGTTGGAGTGCGCTTATTGGAGAGTGATGATGACTTTGCCTTTTGACCTGCCCTGCTCGACGTAGCGCAACGCCTCTGCCGTCGATTCAAAAGGGAAGGAACGATCGATGACCGGTTTGATGACGCCAGCTTCGATAAGCGAGCTGATTTTTTGCAGTTGTACGCCGCTGGCCCGCATAAACAGAAATGCATAGTTCACCCCGTGCTTGCGGGCTTTTCTACGAATACCGTTGCTCAGCAGGCGCATGACTTGTCGCAGCATCCAGGACAAGCCTTGCGCTTGGGCAAAGGCTGTCGTCGGTGGCCCGGAGAGGGAAATGAGCTGTCCACCGGGTTTGAGAACCTCGACCGATTTCATCAGCACATCCGTGCCCAGGCTGTTCAATACCACGTCGAAATCGTGTAATTCGCTCGCAAAGTCGTGCTTCTTGTAGTCGATGACCACATCCGCCCCGAGCGCCTTCACCCATTCGACATTCGCCGTGCTGGTGGTGGTCGCTACAAAAGCGCCGAGGTGTTTGGCGAGCTGGATGGCAAACGTGCCGACACCGCCGGAGCCGGCATGAATCAACACCTTCTGGCCTTTTTTCAGCTGGGCGGTCTCAACCAGCGCCTGCCAGGCCGTCAAGGCGGCCAAGGGGACGGACGCCGCTTCGGCCATGTTCAGGTTCGAGGGTTTCAGCGCGAGTGCGTTTTCGTTCACGGCGATCAGTTCGGCAAACGTGCCGATCCGATCCTCGGGAGGGCGTGCATAGACTTCGTCTCCCGGGTTGAACCGCGTCACCGCCGAGCCTGTGCGAACGACCACCCCCGCCAGGTCGTTGCCCAAGACCAATGGAAATGTATAAGGCAGGATCAGTTTGAATTCGCCGGTTCTGATCTTCGAGTCCAGCGGGTTCACGCTCGTTGCGTGTACCTGGATCAGAACGTCATGCACACCGACCGCAGGGTCGGGCACTTCGCCAAGCATGCCGTTCTGCTTGCCGTAGCGGTCGATAAAAAATGCCTTCATGTTGCAACGCTCTTGTCGGTGGAATGAGAACGGGGCGCGGCCCCGGCAACGTTGATGCGATGAGACGTTCAGGCGTCGAGGAACGCCAAGGCCTTGCTCACGAAATCGCCAGGGTGCTGGAAAATGCTGCCATGCCCGGCGTCCGGGTAAATGACCAGTTGCGCGTCAGGGATTCGCTTTGCCAGCTCAAGCGAGTTGACCGTGGGCACCATGATGTCGTTGTCGCCGTTGGCGATCAGCGTCGGCATCTGCAAGCGCCCGAGGTCTTGCGGCGCCTGCCTGCCCCACGCAGTAATGGCTTTTAATTGCCGAAAAAACGCACGGGGTGTCGGGCCTTTGTCCCGGTCTTGCTGGCGTTCTTTCAGCCGTTGCAAATACTCGGACGCGGCGCGTTGTCCGTTGGCCGTGCCGGTAAAGAATAGGTAGAACTTGGGATCGCGTAGGGTCAGCAGCCCCTTGAGCATCAACGGCCAGGTCACCGAGCCGACGTTGTCGATGCCTGTGCCGCCGGCCGGTCCGGTTCCGGTGAGGATCAGCCGGCGCACGCGTTCGGGGGCTTTCAGGGCGATGTCTTGAGCGACGAAGCCGCCGAGTGAAAAGCCGAGCAGGTCCACCTTGTCCAAACCCAACGCACGGATAAAACCGATGCCATCGTCAGCCATTTCACCGACGGTCAACGGCGCGACGCCACCCGAGCCACCGATACCACGGTAATCGGTGGTGATGACACGCCGGTTTTTCGCCAGACCGTCAATGATCCTGGGGTCAAAGTTATCCAGCACTGCCCCCCAATGGTTGAACATGACCAGCGGAACCTGCGTTCTGGGGCCCAGATCGCGGTAGGCAAAAGGTATCCCGCCCACCAGAACCGACTGGTTCGCCGCGTGGATAAATGACGACGGTGAACCGGGATGATTGCTGCTAGCCAAAAGAGTCATGTTTATTCCGTGCGATTGCGGAGCGAGGCCGACCTGCTCGACAGGGTTCAGACTTAAGTCAAATAACGCGGCGCCACGACGGACTGTCTGATCTGCGACAAAAGACCCTGACGTGCGGTTTGCAGGGCATCCCAGCGCTCGCCTTCTTGCAGCGGCGGAATGGTCACCGGTTCGCGGCGATCGAAGCCGACCAGTGCGGCATCGACCAGGTCAGCCACTTCCATGACTTCGCTCAAGGTGTTGATGTCGATACCGGCGCGATCCCAGATCTCCGTGCGGGTGGCCGCGGGCAATACGGCCTGCACATAAACACCCTGAGGCGAAAGCTCCAGGCTCAGGCCTTGGGAAAGGAACAGCACAAACGCCTTGGTCGCCCCATAGACCGACATACCAAACTCAGGCGCCAGGCCCACCACCGAACCGATGTTGATGATCGCGCCTGCACCGGCTTTGGCCAGGCGTGGCGCGATGGCGCTGGCGAGTCGCACCAGCGCCGTGGTGTTGAGGGCCACCAGCTGCGCCACGCTGTCGGTGCTTTGCTCGATGAAGCTGCCGGACTGCGCGGCACCGGCATTGTTGACGAGGATGCCGATGCGAGCGTCGTCCCGCAGGCGCGCTTCGACGGTGTGCAGGTCGCTGAGTTGAGTCAGGTCGGCCGCAAGCACTTCAACGGCGACGTTGTGTTTGCCACGCAACTTTGCGGCGAGCGTTTCCAGGCGCGCGTGGTCGCGGGCAACCAACACCAGATCATGCCCGCGTTGGGCAAAACGCTCGGCGTAAACCGCGCCGATGCCAGTGGAAGCGCCAGTGATGAGAACAGTAGGGTAAGTCGTCATGATGTCAGCTCTTTATCGGGAACATGGATTGATGCACGAATAAAACCGGGCTCGATCAGCCAGTGCTCAGTTCGCGCGGGTGCTGGATTCTGCAAGCGTTGGGTAGTCGATGTATCCCGCCGCGCCGCCACCGTAGAGCGTGGAGGGGTCGAAGGCGGACAGTGGCGCAGCGGTCTTGAGCCGCTCCACCAGATCGGGGTTGGCGATAAACGGGCGGCCAAAGGCGATCAGGTCGGCCCTGTCATGCGCAAGGCGTGCGGTGGCCAGGTCCAGGTCATAGCCGTTGTTGGCGATGTAAGTGTTCTTGAAGCGCTGGCGCAAGGCGTCGAAATCAAAGGGCGCTACGTCGCGTGGCCCACCGGTTGCGCCTTCGACGACATGCAGATAAACGATGTCCAGGGCATTGAGTTGATCGACGATGTAATCGAACTGAGCCTGCGGATCACTGCTCGATACCCCATTGGCCGGCGAGACCGGCGAAAGGCGAATCCCCGTGCGATCAGCACCGATCTCGGCGGCCACCGCGGCTGTCACTTCCAGCAGCAGGCGCGCACGGTTTGCGATCGAGCCGCCGTAGGCATCGGTGCGCAGGTTGGCGCCGTCCTTGATGAACTGATCCAGCAAATAGCCGTTTGCACCGTGGATTTCCACACCGTCGAAGCCTGCCGCAATGGCGTTTGCCGCCGCTTGGCGGAAATCGTTGACGATGCCTGGGAGCTCGTCAATTTCCAGCGCGCGCGGCTCGGAAACGTCCTCGAAGCGATTGTTGACGAACACCTTGGTCGCCGCACGCAGCGCGGAAGGGCCTACCGGCGCCGCGCCGTGCGGTTGCAGATCCACATGGGAAACACGGCCCACATGCCACAGCTGCAGGAAAATCCTCCCGCCCCTGGCGTGTACAGCATCGGTCACCTTGCGCCATCCCTCTATCTGAGCCGCTGTGTAAATACCTGGCGTGTCCTGATAGCCCTGCCCCTGCTGGGAGATCTGCGAGGCTTCGGAAATCAGCAAACCCGCACTGGCCCGCTGGCTGTAATAGGCCGCAGCAAATTCACTCGGGACAAAACCCTTTCCGGCGCGATTGCGCGTCAGTGGTGCGAGAACCACGCGGTTCGACAGCGTCAGAGCGCCCAGTGTGTAGGGGGTGAACAGGTTCAAGTCGCTCATGGGTGTGTGTTCCGTGCCCGTTGGTAAATGGTCATCTTGCTTGCGATTAGGATGATGATCGAAATCTAAACTGTCAACGGTTTTGATTATGGTCGACATCTATGTATCATCAGCCGATGAATTTCAGCGGTAGAGAGGTATCGAACATGCGAGTGTCCAAGGCTCAGGCCCAGGCAAATCGGGAGCACATCGTCGAAACGGCGTCAGTCGTGTTTCGCGAGCGCGGCTTTGACGGAGTCGGCGTGGCCGACCTGATGGCCGCCGCCGGTTTCACCCATGGCGGTTTCTACAAACATTTCGCTTCAAAGGCCGACCTGATGGCCGAAGCCTCGGCCAACAGCCTTGCGCACTCACTGGCCAACGCCGAAGCATTGAGCGTGAAGGACTTCATCGATCTGTACGTCTCCAGGGAGCATCGCGACAGACGCGCCACGGGTTGCACCATGGCAGCGCTGTGCGGTGACGCAGCGCGTCAATCGGGCGACTTGAAATCGGCATTCGCTGAAGGCATCGAGCACATGCTGCAAACGCTCGGCGAAAAATACCCGACCGGCCCGGATGCGGCGCCGGGTGAGGCAAGGGAGAAAATGATCGACCTGCTGGCACGCGCGGTCGGCGCGATCACGCTATCGCGCGCCTGCCCTGACGACTCGGCGCTGGCGGATGAGATTTTGGCGGTGTGTCATGGGCAGATGATCGAGTCGTTGTCGGAGTAGTTGGGGGGTTGATGGTTTTGGGCGTTAGGGGGAGTCAGGGGAAGAACATGATTTTCGTTATCTGATTGAAAATATGGCCTTGCCCCTATTGACCGCTGTTCTCCAAGCAATTGACCTGTACACGCAGCACTGAGAGCAGGCGCCTTCACGGAGTAAACCACCGGCGATAAGGGATAATTCAAATTAATCTAACTTCCTGTTGTTTCTAACAGTGTTGGCCATTTTGATGCTGTGGAATAGTACACGGGTTCGTGATAGTGAATTTGCTTAAATGTTTGCAATTTCAAACATACTATTCGGAGGCGTGCACATGGCCACTCTTAATGGAAAGGTTTTATTTTATGATCCCAAGTACCAGACGGGGACGATAGGCGACGAGGCGGGAAGCATGAAACGTTATGTTTTTCATGACTCGGACGTGGTATCTGGTGAGACGTTGGAAAAAGACCAGCTTGTGTTTTTTACTGAA
This sequence comes from Pseudomonas sp. GW704-F2, assembly GCF_059423025.1. Classification (NCBI taxonomy): domain Bacteria; kingdom Pseudomonadati; phylum Pseudomonadota; class Gammaproteobacteria; order Pseudomonadales; family Pseudomonadaceae; genus Pseudomonas; species Pseudomonas sp. GW704-F2. The sequence goes on from NZ_JBWKXO010000017.1 coordinate 136,329, forward strand.
GAAGTATCTTTAAGTGGCGGGACCCCTGGATATAGAGCTACCTTGGTTCAAGGTAGGCCGTATAGGGTGGGAATGACCATACTTTCCGGTACGGTACTGTCATATAGTTCTGAGTGCTCGGGGGGGGTAATTGCAGATAAGAACACAAAAAATCTCAATCACTATACCTTTTCCGACTCGGACGTGGTGTCTGGAGGTCCATTACACGTTGGGCAGTCTGTAACCTTCATTGGAGAGATGATCCGAGTTAATGAGGCTCAGTTTCAATACGGAGCAAAAATAATTCAGGGTGAGTAACGATACTTGCCGGTGGTGAGCCGCGTGAACATTTACGTAAACTGTGCGGCATTCTCTGAGTTAATGGAGTTTTTAGCCTCGGTCGCTGATGAGCAGCGACCGGGAGAGGTTGGCGGTAACGATGGGGTAATTGCCAATGATGAGCGTACCTTCCTTGCCGCTGGGCTTGGTGTACTTCAAGCGCCAGGTCTTCACGCCATTGGGTTTGACGAAAAGGTACATGCCGCCGCCGTCGAACAGTTTGGGAAACAGGGGCAGACTACCATTATTGAAAACATGCTCTGACCCCTATTTTCCACTATTTTCCATGCCGGAAAATGCGGCGGGGTTTGGGGATGTGGAAAAGATTGATCGGGTGTATATGAATAATGAAATACGGTCGATCAGGCAGTTGTTTTTACAGGTGAATGGGCGGTTGCGTATGGATCGAGGCATAGAATGGATTGATAGATGAGCTCGTAGGGGGCATATATAGGTAGAAGTGTGCGCGTGTGTTTTTCAATTGCCAAAGTATAGGCCTGATTTTTATGATTTGTCGTAATAATAGTTGGTCAGAATTGGTCTAAAGACCTGTTACGTTTAACAGTAGATGGCGGAAATGTTACGTCTTACCGTAGGTTGGCCTGCCTTTAGTTTGAGCAGGTTTTTTACGTTTCGATACTTGAGGAGAGCTATCATGATAGACGTTACGGTTTTGCTGGTGGATCTGTCCCCTATCACGGATACTGCTGAGAAGGTAAAGTCAGATGTTGAGTCTAAAACTAATTCGTCGGTCAAAAATGTGATGTTATTTGATCGCCCAAGTGGTGAGCGAATTGCAGTTGTAACTTATGCTTTGTCTCCTGCTGCAAAATCTTTGAAACTTTTTGAGAATTTAGATAGTTACATTCCAGAACCTGAGCGGGATATAGATAAGCCGTTTCTCATGCCGATTGAGGATGTATTTTCCATTAGTGGTCGTTGAACGATCAAGTTATATCAGTTTGATTGTAGTTGAACACTGTGCTTCAGGCGCCCGATGCACTGCACCGGGCGCGGACTACTTACTGCGGGTGCGGCCCGCCTGGCTGCATAGCCGAAAGCAGGTCATCGACAATCGCTTTGCCCATTTCGCACAGGTAGTGCGAGGCAAATGCGAACTTCTCCGCCTTGGGGTCCATGGCGGCTTCAAGCGAGAGCATTTTTGCGTAGTAGAGAACGTGTGCTGCGTGTTCAAGGGCTTCGAGAATAGGAACCCCAGCATTGACTCGAAACAATTTCAGATGGGACTTTTCCTCGCCACAATCTGCGAAGGTCTGAGCGCCAATGGTTTTGGCTTCTGCGGGTGGGGTGCTCATTGCTCACCTCCTGCGTACAGGGTGGCGGCATTGGGACGGACGGCACTACGGTAATTAAGCATGGTGTGAAACCTCTGTGATGACCAACTGAGACGGCCACACATCGATTCCAGGCGATGGGTGGCAGCCGTGCGCAGGCTGGAAACCGAGACAGAGACAACTCGGCAGACACGAATGTCTCCCGCACACGGCCGCCATGAAGCACAAACGGCAGGCACAAAAAAAGCGTCCGCTGATTGTTTGACGACGCTACGTGCGTCTCGGTTTCGGGTTTCCAGGCCCGGTCGCTGATGAGCAGCGACGGGAAGGAGGTTAGCGCTATGGCCTGCTATCTGCAACTGGCTCTATGTCCCCTAATTCCGCTTTGCAATAGTGACGGAGGGCGTCAGAAGTAGTAAAAACGGGGTCATAAAAACGGGGTCAGACCCTTATTCCCCAGCCTCATCGGTGGGCGCTGGCCTGAATGACTCAAGAAGAGCTGAATACACACTCAGACTTCAGCAAGAGTAGTCCTGAGAAAGCTCAAAGCATCCTTGAAAACCTGATGCCATCTTTCAGAAGGCTCACTCACTAGGGAAACAGGGGTCAGACCACCATTATTGAAAACATGCTCTGACCCCTATTTTCCTAATTTAGCCGTGAGCGCGAAACCAGTTGCCATCCAGCGGCTATAACTGGCGTAGGAACCCCGTCGATGGTTGGATCATCAGCGTAGGGTGAGACCCCCACACCCCTGCTTGAGGGTGTGTATATGAAGAAAAACGGGGTCAGACCACGATTTTCGTTCTTTAATTGAAAGCGTGGTCTGACCTCTATTCCCCATCATAGAGTTGCTGATTTTGAGCTTCCGTAACCTTTCCTGTATCTACTCGGTATTGGCGAAACTCGCAATTTACACGGGCTTCTTGAGGTAATGGATTTTCGACTTGGCTGGGAGGCAATTGATGTCTAAAGTATGTGTGCTGGCGACTTGCCGGTTCCGGGAGGTGAGACACATGGAGCGTTACAAAAATCTCAGTGGTCAGTCAAATGTGGTGGCATATGAACTGGACCAAGGGTCGATATCGGTAGAGTTCGCCTCAGGAGCCTATAGAACCTATGTATATGATTCCAATCGCCCCGGACCAGTAATGGTTGCGGAATTACAGCGACTTGCTGTGGCTGGCCGCGGACTCAATAGCTATATTTCAAGCGTGGTTAAATCAAATTTTTCTCGTAAATATTGACTTGTATAACTTACGAGGTGGTAGCGGCTAACTCGCTATCACTTTGAGTGGTTTTTTGGCAGAACTATGCTGAAGCTCAAAGATATGTGTTTTTATTATTTTTTAATATTGACTAAATGCGCGCCAGTTATTCGATATTAATTTCACGCTTCTCTTGGCGAAGATTGAGGGCAGGCAATGATATTAAGCGAACTCATTAGTCGGCTATGTCTCATAGTAGTGGTGTGTGCCACGTTGCACTGATCTTTCCCGTTTTTTAGTTGAGAAGTGTGATTGCACGGTGCCGGCTTTTAGTATAAAAAAGTTTATGGGCTTTAGGGGGTTAAAGTTGAGCGTTTGTTATGCGGAGCGAATCGTATTTAGGCATCTTCTTGAATTTTATCATAATATGGATGTTGTGGAATATGAACGATCAGTAAAAACGGGATCATACCCTTATTCCCACGATTCCCC